>CAZYWR010000708.1:0-2724 GCA_964651185.1 uncultured Polyangiales bacterium | reverse complement strand
ACCAAATAAGCGAAATACGCGGCGCTGCTCTTGCGGACGCCCTCGGCCTCGGCCGGGTCGAGCTCGAACAGCTCGGCCTCGATCAGCGCTTGCGCGGTGCAAGCGAACAAGCGATCGCTCGGCACGCGTACGTCGAGCAGGGCGTAGGCGCGCGCGCCGTCGAGCCCGCTGAAGTTGCCCGTGGCATCGATGGCCGCATCGGCCCCGCGCTCACTTTCGACTAGGTACAGGTCGCGCGCGCCCGACCCGCCTTGGCCCGCGTCGCCAAAGCTCGCCAGAAAACCCGCGGCGAAGAGCGACGAGTACGTGGCCTCTGCCGCCTCCAGCACGGCGCGCATGCGCCCCGGCGTCGTGGCCGACGCGCCCGGAGCGTATACGCGGATGGGCCACGCCAGGGAGGCCAGAGACTCTCCGGCCGGCGGGCGCTGGCGCGCGATAGGTACTGGTACGCGCTGCCCTCTCCATTTCGTCGTCGACAGACCTACCGTCGCGTCGGCCCAACGCTCGATGCCCTCGATGAGTTGGGCCTGGGCACCGCGCGCGCCCAGCCAGGTCGCGAGCAGTATGGAGAGCAGTGTCCACAAGCGACGTCGGACGCACATCACCATCGCCGGCTCATGCCGCAGGATTTGACATTTGCGAGCGTAGGCTTCTACATCGAGGCGATGAGTGCCATCGAAGCGCGGGGCTTCGACCCCGGGGGGTACTTCGCATTCGACCTCGCGCGCGGCGCGGTCCACACCCGCCATGGCGAGCGCGTGCTCGTGCTCGCGAGCGACGTACTCGGGCCGCTGGTGTCGACCGCCGTGCGCCAGGGAGATCTCACGGCCGTGCGCATGCTGGGCAAGCGCATCGGCGAAGATGCCGCGCGTTCGCTCGGCGGCGAGGTCAAGGCCGCGACGCCGGAGGCGGTGGTCACGCACGCGAGCGGCATGCTCTCGTTGCTGGGCTGGGGCACCCTTTCGCTCGAGCGTTGGGGGCAAGCGCTCGTGCTCGCGCTCGAAGGTGCGCCACCGCTCGACGCGGAGCGGCTCGGCCTCGCGGCTTTGCTTGGAGGCGTGCTGACCACCCTCGGCGGCCGCGACGTCGCTTGCGTGCCCGTGAATGGCACTCGGTTCGTCATCGTGCACCCGAGCATCGCCGAAGAGGTCTGGAGCTGGAGCAAAGAAGGGAAAGACCTGGCGATCATTCTCGCGCGTCTTCAGCCGGAGCAGAGCGCATGAGCCGATCTCGTCTCGACAAGCTCAAGCAGTTGCTCTCGCGCGTCGAGCAGCGGCGCGCTGCACCGCGTCTCGCAGTGGTCGCCGCCAACGGGGCTGCCAGCGTCAGGCTCGCGCCCGTCGCGCCCGAGCCCGCGGTGCGTTTGCGCGAGGTGCCTCCTCTGCAGGAGCCCGCCTCGAGCCTCGAGCAGGCGCTGATCCAAGAGGTCCCCTCGTCGATTCCACCGCCCCCGCGGGTCGAAGCGCGCGGCCCAGCGCGCGAGCGTCAAGACGAAGCGCGCGGCCCAACGCGCGCGGCAGAGGGCGAAGCGCCCATACCCACCTCGCTGCCGCCGACCTTGCACCAGGCCGAGCTCAAACCCCCGACCTCGACCGTGCCGCCGGCCCCCATCGCGCCCGCGCCGGAGGCCATGGCGCGCGCTGGCACCGAGGTGCTCCCGCCCGTGCCGCTGCGCGTGGCACCGAGCCCCGCCGTGCCCTTCGACTCGGCCGTGCAAGTCGTTTCGTCCCCGCGCATCGACGCGCCCCGGAGCTTCGGCGAACTGCTCGAGCAATCGTTGGCCCTGCGCCCGCGCAACGCGTAGCCGCTGCGCGGCGGAGCCGCCGCCGCTGCGGGCGAACGCGACGCTGCGGGCATTCTGGACGGCGACTTCGCCAGGGGCTACACCGGCGCGATGCTGCTGGTCGTAGACGTCGGCAATACCAACACTGTGCTCGGCCTCTACGACGGGAAAGAGCTCGCGCACAACTTCCGTATCGAGTCGTCCAAAGGACGCACGATCGACGAATACCACGTGCTGATCATCAGCCTGATCACGCTGGCAGGCGTCGCCTGCGAGCGCGTGACGGCGAGCATCGTCGCCTCGGTGGTACCCGCGTTGAGCGATCCCATCAGCACTGCGCTCAAGCGCGCCTTCGGCCACAAGGCGCTGGTGGTGGGGCCCGGGATCAAGACCGGCATGCCCATCCTGTACGAAAACCCGCGCGAGGTCGGCGCGGATCGCATCGTCAACGCGATCGCCGCGTTCGAAAAGGTCTCTGCCGGACACGGCTGCATCGTGGTCGACTTCGGCACCGCCACCACGTTCGACTGCGTCTCGAACCGCGGCGAACACCTGGGCGGCGTGATCGCGCCTGGCATGCAGATCAGCGCCGAGGCGCTCTTCTCGCGCGCCGCCAAGCTGCCGCGCGCCGAGATCGCCAAGCCGCCCCGCGCGATCGGGCGCAACACCGTGCACTCGATGCAGTCCGGGATCGTGTTCGGCTACGTCGGGCTCGTGGATGGGCTGGTGGTGCGGCTCAAGGGCGAGCTCGGTTATCCATGCAGAGTCACGGCGACCGGCGGCCTCGCGACGTTGATTGCGCCCGAGTCGTCGACGATCGAAGACATCGATCCCAACCTGACGCTCGAAGGATTGCGCATCCTCTACGAACGCAACGTCGGCTGAGAAGGTGTTCCACGAGAAGTGGTCCGCCTCGGCGCCGAGGCGCGCCACTTCTCGTA
>CAZYWR010000707.1:0-2204 GCA_964651185.1 uncultured Polyangiales bacterium | reverse complement strand
CGCTGCACTTCGTCGGTCCAGCTCGCGCTGACCAGGTTCTCGTACGGGTCGGGCGTGTTCTCTTCTTCCAGGAAGTCGATGAACTTGCGCCCGTCCTCGTCGTTCACCGGACGGTCGAGCGAGAACGGCGTTTCCGCCCAGTAGCCGCGGATCTTCTCCAGCTTGTCGGCGGCGATGCCGGTCTCTTCCTCGAGCTGGTTCGGCGTCGGCTGCTCGCCGGTGCGCGTCGCGATCGCTTGCGTCGCACGCGCCACACGGTTGTACGTGTCGAGCATGTGCACCGGGATGCGCACGGCGCGGCCCTTGTCGGCGAGCGCGCGGCTGATGGCGTGGCGAATCCACCAGGAGGCGTAGGTGCTGAAGCGGTAACCCCTGGCGTGGTCGAAGCGCTCGACCGCCTTCATCAGCCCGAGGTTGCCCTCTTGGATCAGGTCGATCAGAGGCATGCGCCCGCGGTTGTAGCGGCGGGCGATCGATACCACGAGCCGTAGGTTCGCCGCGACGAACCTGTTCTTGGCGTGCTTCTGGGCGCGCCGGGCTTGCTCGACCCGCGCGACGTAGCGGCGGAACGCTGGCGTCAGCTGCACCTCGCCGCCGATCAGATCGCGTTCGACCGCATAGCGCCCGGCGAGCCGCTCGATCGCCGCGTACGCACCCTCCACGTACAAGCGATCGCCGTCGAGCTCGCGCAGACGGCAACCGAGCTCCCAGCAGAGCTTGTCCCAGCGATCCTGCGATCTCTTGGAGAGCTTCTGGTGTACCGCGCTGCCAGCGAGCTTGCGTAGCTCGCCGAGCTCTTCCGGCACGGCCTGCTGGTGCTCGATCAGCGAGCGCTCGATCACGAGCGCCACCGTCTCGAACGCCGCGGGATAGGCGAGCAGGGCAACCCAATACTTGCGCTCCAGCTCTTCCACGGTCTTGGCGGCCTCGACCTCTTCGTCAGGACGAAGCACGCGATGCGTGGCCATGTCGCGGAAGTACCGCGACAGCATGGTGTCGCCGGTGGCTTTGTCCTCGACCCGGACCGCCTCGGCCTCGACTTTCTCGTTCTCGAGCTCGGCGAGCGCCAGATCGTCCGGCAGCTCCGCCTCGGCCGACTCGACGAGATCGTCACTGTCCGCTTTGACAGCGGGTTCCCGCACTGCTGCCTCCGAGCTCTTCATTGCGGCCCTCACTCCCTCTGCTGCGCCCGACCGAGTGGAGCGCCCCGAACGCCCGCTCGATGCTTTGCGCTCCCTAACTTGCGCCCCCGCTACTCCTTCTACGTCCGTGGTCGCCGTCAGCATACCCTCGCTCGGTCTCGCGGACGGCGAGAGTTGCCGCGCCTCACCCTTTCGTCGCGGCCGCACGCGTCCGTTCGCAAGCCGTCCGCGCTCGGCACGCTCGTGTACAGGTGCGCGCGGTCGCGCGAGGCCGCGCGCTGAGGCCACCGCTCTGGACGCATCGCCGCTGGCGCCACCCGCTCTGCCGGTGAGCGCGCGGCCCTCGACGGATCGCCTCCTCGCTCGCTCGTGCGCCTTGCCGCCGGTTTGCACGCTGCCCTCCCTTACCTCGTACGCACCATCACGCCGCTCGAAAGCCTTGTTCCTCCCGATCGCGCCGCGACCGGACGATGCGGAGGGCTCCGAGCTGGTGTCGGCGCTGGCGCGGGCAGAGTTACCGGCCCGGCGAGCACCGTTCGAGGAAGAAGACCGTGGTAGGGGGCGCTTGGGTTTCGGATTCACGACCGGCACGCAGAAGCACCCTCCCGGTCACGTGAACGCATCGCGCTGCGGCGTAGGCGGGCGTCTGGGAGACCTGCTTGAGGAACTGGCTGCGGGCGCGAGTTATTCCGGCGTGTGTACGAACTCTCGAGCCTTCGGGCTCGCTCCCGCCGACCTCGATTACGGTATGGTGCGCCGCATGTTTCGCCGCGTGTCGCCGTCATCTCGCTCGCGTTCGTCCGCGTGCACTTCGCCGCGTCCCTCGCTCGCGCGGCTGCGTGCCTCGTTACAGTGCCGGCCCGGGCCGAGGCACGCTTGGTGGTCTCGTTCGCCGGTGCGCTGCGCTCGCTCGGCCTCTTCGTTATTTCGCCTGCGTGCGCCAGCACGCGTTTCAAAAGTGCTCGCTGCCCTCCTGACCGTGCTCGCCCTGCCCGCGCTCGCCCGGGCAGAGCCGCTCCCATTTGCCGCGACGTTGTCGCTCGGTCGCCCGGCGCATGCCGT
>CAZYWR010000706.1:0-3628 GCA_964651185.1 uncultured Polyangiales bacterium | reverse complement strand
CCCGGCAGCTCGCTGATGCGGCGCAAACACGCGCGGCGCGCGCGCTCGCGCTGACGTTCCGCGGCGCGCGAGACCACGTGCTCCGCGCGGACCACGTCCTGGGGCAGCAAGAAGTCCGTCAGCACGAGGGTGTTGCCCTCGATGCGGAAGCGCGGACGCGTACGCTCGCGCTGCCGGCGCGCGACGTCGGCGCGCGCCGCAGCCATCACGGTGGGCGCGAGCGCGTTCGGATCTCCTGCGAGCCGCCCCCGGCGTACCAGCAGGTCCGCGACCCGCATCGCCGGCAAGCCGCGCGGACCACCCTGCGCGAGCACGCTCGCGACGGCGTCCGCGAGATCCTTGCCCAACAGATCGCCATCTCCGGGCTCGCGGCTGAAGTCGAGCGGCTCCTCGCGCTCGCGCCGGCGCTCATCATCATGGCGCTCGCGCGCAGAGCGCTCCTCGCGGCGCGACTCGCGGCCACCGCGCTCGCGCGGCTCGCGCCCGTGGCGGACGTCGAGATCGCCCTCCTCCCCGCCGCGGCGACGACGGCGGCGACGGCGCCGTGCCGCGCGCGATTCGGCGTTCGGCTGGGCATCGCTGCGCGCGCCCTCTTCGCCCTCGCCCTCTTCGTCGTCGTCCTCTTCGTCGTCGTCGCCGCCCAGGATGGGCTCGTCGTCGTCCTCTTCTTCCGGGAACACGTCGGCGCCCGGCAACGGCCTGCGCGCCTCGCCGCTGGCCGTGAGGGGCGCGCTCTCCGCGCCGTTCTCGCGCACTTCCAGCGCTTTCTCCTCGTTTTCCACCTCGACCTCCGGAAGCTCGTCCACGTCGCCGGATAGGTCCGCGAGCTGCTCCTCGTTGAACTCACGCAGCCCGAACACGCCAGGTTTGACCTTGATGATCGGCGCCTCGCCGCGATCGCGCTTCACCATGGTCGCCAGCCGCGAGCTCATGGTGACCTCGGGGGTCTTGCCTACGTGCGAGAGCAGGTTTCGCTCGATCGCAACCTCGGTAATCTTTTTGTAGTGAAGGGGCTTGCCTACCAGGCGCAGAACCTCCACCGCGGCTTCGGTGAACGTCATCAGCACTTTGCTCTTTTTGGGCTCCGGGCCCGCACGCGCGATGCCCACGTAGGGCACACGGCAGCTCCGCCCCGACCCCAGCCGGCCGCGACGGTAACATCGCGTGGCCAAAGGGGCAATGGCCCCCTATTCGAGCGCGGCGCGGGCCTCGCCGGGGGCAGCCGCCACGCTCCCGGTCACCAGCTCGAGCTCGGCGGTCTCGGCGCGCAGCTCGCTCGGCAACACGACGAGCGCGAGATGCGCACCTTCCGCTTCAGGCGCCACCAGCAGGACGCCCCGCGGCGCGCCCGCGACCGTGATGCTGCTCGCGTCGAGCACGCGCACGCCGCCAGGAAGCGCGCGTTCGCGCCGCGTGCCGCTCGCGCCATCGATCCACACGAAGCCGCCTTCACTGACGCCGACCAGCTCGGGGCGGTGATCGCCGTCGGCATCGAACCACGCCGACGGGCCGACCCGCGCGTCCTCGATCCAGGGCGTCAGCTTGGGAGCGGGCTCGCTCTCGACGCGGTACGTGCTCAGCACGTCGCGCACGTACAACGAGCCTTCGCCGCGCGGTCCCGCCAAGAACGCCTGCGCGCCGCGCAAGGGCAGCTCCGTGCGCGCGACCGCGAACGTCCAGCTCGGCTTGGATTCGCGCGCGCGGCCTGCCTCGGCGCGCGCCGGCGTGCTTCCGCGCGCTTCGCCGGCGTCGGCCGGCTGATCCTCCGCGGGGTGCGTGCGCGCGATTTGCACGCGCAGCACGGAGCCAGGCTGGGCGGATACGACCCAGAGCTCGGCTGCGCCGTCGCGCCCGATCGCGAGAGCGAGATCGTTGGGGGCCAGCGCGGCGGGCAGCACCGCGGCGCGCTTGGGAGACGGGCCGCCCGTGAAGATCCAGAGCTCGCCCGGGCGCTGCGCGGCGGGATCTCCGCGCGTGAGCACCACCAGCTCCGCGCCCGGTTCGCCGTCGAGGTCGAGCGCGCCGAGCGCGGCCGGCGGCATCTCCACCAGCGCGCGCGGCAGCTCGTAACCTCCTTGCGCACGGCCGCGCAGCCAGAACACCCCGGAAAACGAACGATGCACCGCGCGCGCTTCGGGTGCGACGCCCAAGACCAGATCGAGCACTCCGTCGCGGTCGAGGTCGAGCGCCGCCGCGCCGCCGGGCAGCTCCGCGCGCGCGGGGAAGCGCGCCAGGCGCGTGACCTGCAGCGCCTCCGCCCGCGGGTCAGCCCCTGCACGCGCATGGCCGCCCGCCGCAGGAACGCGCTCGCGTCCGGAGCTTTGCGCATCGGTCGTGTCGGCGTCACGCGCAGCAGCGCGCGTTTCCACCGCGGTCGGCTCGCGCGCATCGACGTCGAACAGCAGGAACTCGTTTTGGCACCAGACCAGGAAGGCGTCGCGCTCCGGCCGCAAAGCGACGCGCACGAGCTTCGCACCTGCGCGCGGCCGCGGGCACAGCGGAAACGACCACAGCGACAGCCGGTGCGCGGGCGGCGTGCGCGCGCGCGCTGTCAGGCGCGGCCGTTCGGTCGCCTTTTCGACGTCGAGCTTGATCGTGCGCACGGGAGCGGGGGCGCGCGCGGGCAACAGACCGAACAGCGCGAGTCCGAGCACCAACGCCGCGCCCGCGGCGATCCACGTCAGCACGGCCGACGCGAGTGCGCGCACGGGCCGTGGCTGCGACGCTCGAAAAGCCGAGCTGGGCTGCGACGAGGCCGGCTGGGGTGGCGGCTCGGGACCGCTCATGGTCGCGTTTCATCCTTGCCGGCAAGGCGCGCCACGAGCCCGGCGAACTCCGTCAACCCCAGCACATCTTCGCCTTCGACATCGACGCCGACCGACAGCGCGAGGCCCCGTGCGCCCGCCGCCCAGGCCGCCTCGGCCAGCGTGCGCGCCCAGCGGCCGTGTCCGGTAGCGCGGCTCGGGTCCACGATCACCGGCAAATGCGAGCGTTCGCCCAGCACCGGCAGCGCGCTCAGATCGAGCGTGCTGGCCGTCGCGCGCTCGAAGGTGCGGATGCCGCGCTCGCACAGCGCCACGCGGTGATTGCCGCGCGTCAAGATGCGATCCGCCGCCTCGAGCCACTCGTCGATGGAGGCCATGCTGCTGCGCTCCAGCAAGACCGGTCGGTCGAGCCGGCCCACTTCGCGCAAGAGCGCGTCGTTCTGCATATGCAGCGCGGGCACGACCAACAGGTCGGCACGGCGGGCCGCGCGCTCCACCTGCTGCGGGTCGCTGACGTCGAGCGCCAGCGCCAGCCCGCTCAGCTTCGCCGCCTGTTCGAGCTGATGGAGCGCCTCTTCGCCGTAAGGCGCGAGCGCACCTCCGAGCAGCGCCGCGGGATCGTCGACGTGCAGGACGTCCGCGCCGGCCCGCGCGAGCGCCCGTGCCGCATCGAGCAAAGGGGACCGCTCGCGCCGCGCGCCCACGCGCGCGAGAAAAACGGGGCGCTTGCCGCCGAGCATGGCGCGGCCGAGCGCGATCACCGTGTCATCGCTCCGAAACGCGCGCGAGCTCGGGCGCGCCGACGGCAGCGCAGGGCGCGCCGCAGCGTGGGGGCTGGTTCCGCCATCGAGCTCGGGCGCGCT
>CAZYWR010000705.1:0-7905 GCA_964651185.1 uncultured Polyangiales bacterium | reverse complement strand
GGCGTAAGTCAGCGCGTCGCCATCTTGGTCGCGCGCGTTGGCGCTAACCGAGAGGCCATCCGCGCTCGGCGCCAGCTGCGGACAGATGTTGACGCTCGTCTGCACGTCGATCGAGCCTGTTGGATCGGGAAGCGGCGCGCCGTCCGGCAACTTGCACTGGAGTACGATCGCCACGGGCGTAGTCTGTCCGGCGACGACGTCGACCTTCCCTTCGCCCGCGCACTCGACGTCGTTGGCGGCGCTCGCATGCAGGGAGACCGCGACATCGTTCGCGACCGGCACGTCCTCGACCACGATGCCCTTTTCGCTGTTCGCGTCCGTGAGCTGGACCGTACCCTCGATGGGATCGCCGTTCGGCGGTTGAATCGAGTAGCTCACCTCCTGCACGTCGATGCCGGCGACGGTCGAGAGCTGGAAGCGCACCGTTCCGCCGGGTCGATCGCCGGCGCCCGACGACGAGGAAGGGTCGCCCGATCGCCCGAAGCCGCCCATGCAGCCGCTGCTCGTGAGCAGCAGGCCGAGGCCCAGGAACAAGCCATTTTTGTTCATTGCTTTGACTCCTCTGCGGCCCTTCGACCGCGCTTGGGTGGGTGGGAGAGCGAACTTCGTTCGCAGGGCGGCGCGTGTGCCGCGCGCGCCCCGCAGGGCGCCGCCGCGCCGCTTCGTCGCCTTCGCGCGCCTCGCGCCCGCGTCAGTCGATGCAGGTGTTGTCGCCGTGGATCAACGTGCCGAGGCCGTCGCTTCGGAGGGAGCCGAGCGGCCAGTAGATCGAGAAGAAGTAACACATCTCGTCTTGGGTCCCTTTCCCGAAGACCGCAAAGTCAGAGTACGTGCACTCCGTCTGCATGCTGTCGCCCGGCTGGATGAGCACGTTTTCCGTGTACATGCGCTGGTAGTTGAAGTCGAAGTCTTTGTCGTGAATGACTTGTTGTTCGCCGTTCGCGCGCGTCAAGGTCACCTTCATGTGGCGGCCCTTGAGGTGCATGTGCGGCTGCGCCGCGATCAGGTGGATGGTCTCGCTCGTGTTAGGCGTACAGGTGCCGGTCGCGCTGGTGCCGAAGATGTCGTCCGTCCCGACCCAAGCCAGGCCCGCCACGTGCGTCGGCTCTTGCGAGGTGACGCAGAGCTCGACGCCGGAGGCATCCGGCTGCGGCGCGCCGCTCGCGTTGTTGTAATGCGCCTCGAGCAAGTAGCTCACGTCGCCGGAGGCCTCCATGGCCACGTCGGGATCCAAATAGAGATCCGAGCCGCCCGGCGCCCAGCCGAAGATCATTTCGCCGTCCGGGTGCGCGCCGAGCTCGTTCTCGATGACCTGATCGCCTTGCAACGACGACTGCTTGAACAAGAGCCAGTGATGGAGGACCGCCTTGTTGTCGATGATGCTGCGGAAGGAGCGTATGTAACGCGTCCCTTGCCAAGGCGGGTCCATGACGAAGCCCACGTAATAGTCAGGGATGGAAGGAACGGAGTATGGGAGCGTCCGATCGCCGTCTGTAAAAGCAGTCAGCTGGTAACACTCGAGATCCGGATCGTCGTATTCCTTCGGCAGCGGCGACGCGCCGCCGCTGCCTGGATCGTCTTGGTCCGGCGCGTCGCCCGCGCCGCTCGCGTCGCCCGACTCGCTGATCGCGCAGCCGTGATGGCTCGCTTCGGCGCCGCCTTGGAGCCAAGCGCTGAGCGTACCCACGTCCGCGGCGCTGAGCGCCGGCGCAGAAGCCGGAGGCATGCGCCGGCTGGTGTCGCTTTCGTTCACGCGCTCATCGGCTACATCGTAAATTGCGCGCGTGGGATCGCTCGGCGCAGGCGCCTGAAAGGCGGCGCGCGTCGTGAGCGAAAAGGGCGCGCCGTAGCTCGGCGGGTCGCTGTGACAGCCGGTACAATGCTGGGCGATGATCGCGGCGACGTCGCAAGGCACGTCGCGCTCCGGATCCGCGCCGGTCTCGCTGGTCCCCGCGTCTAGGTTGCAGGTCACGGCGGCGAGCGGTTGGGGCGCTCCAGGCGAAGGTGCCTGCTGCCCGCACCCATAGAGCGCTGCCAACCCGATCCAGGCGTTGTTCGATCGCGGGACCCCACGCGTAAGCTGTCGCAAGAACATCGGTTCGCCCTCCCGTGGGGCGAAGACGCCAGGTTTCTCGAACGTGCACAACTCGTTTCGTTTCTACCGCGTAGAGCGCGAAAAGATTGGCGAGGACGGACACTCACGGCGCCGGCGCATATAGAAAATCGCGTTATTTTCGGAATCGCTTGGATGCCGCTGCGCGCGCGTGGGGACACGCCAGCTGCTACACCGCGGACATGCGTAGCTCTGTCTTGGTCTTTGCGTTGTGGCTCGGCGCCTGCTCGAAGCGAGAAGCGCCGGAGCCCTCTTCGAGTTCGAGTTCGGCGTCTGCATCCGCGAGCGCGAGCGCGCCGACGAGTGGTCCCGTCGCGGCGCATACGCGACCGCTCGAAGCGCGCGGCGCTGCCGAGCAACAGGCGCCGGCGCGCGCGGGCGGCATCACCTGGGAGGCGGCGGCGCCTTTTCAAAGACGTACGCCGAAGAGCGCGATGCGCGCGGCAGAGTACGGGCTCGCAGACGCCCCTGACGCCGAGCTCGGCGTATTCTATTTCGGCGCCGATCAGGGCGGCAGCGTCGAGGCGAACGTCACGCGCTGGGTGGGTCAGTTCAAGCAACCCGACGACAAACCGACGGAGCCGAAGCGCGGTACGCGCAACGTGAAGGGCGTCGAGGTCGCGCTCGTCGAAGCGCACGGGAACTACGCCGGCATGGCGATGCCGGGCGGCCCCGCGCCCGCGGAAATCGCGAATGCAGAGCTCCTCGGAGCGATCGCGAAGGCGCCGCAAGGCTCGGTGTTCTTCAAGCTGGTCGGGCCCCAGGCGGCCGTCGAGCGCGCGCGTCCCGCGTTCGACGCGCTCGTCGATTCCATCGCGAAGACGGAGAGCTCGAGCACTCCCTGACAGCGTGGCCTCCGCGCGATGTGCAGAGCGCGCTCGTCGACGAAGGAGTCGACGTACGCCCAGCGGCGTTGCCGCGCGAAAGGGCCAAAGGTTAACGAAACTTTACGAAGCGCTCGCGGCAGTCTTCACACCTGCCGGCCAAGCTCGATTCACACGAGGAGAGCGGGCGTATGATGAGCATTCGTCGTTTTCTTGGGCGCGCAGCGGCGCGTTGTGCGGATGACCTCGCGCCGGCGAATCATGGCGAGGGCATGCGCGCCCATGGGACGGCGTCCGCGGCGGCCTCGCCTGCGGGCGACGCCCTGCGCACCTTTCGCGGCGGTTGCGAGTGCGGCGCCGTGCTTTACGAGGTCGAGCTCGACCCGAGGCGCTCCAGCATTTGCGCCGACTCGGTGTGGGAGCGCGCGGTGGACCCGCGGGGGTTCCGCCTGCTGACGGGCGACCAGAGCCTCCAGGGCTTTCAGTTCTCCGCGGACGGCGCCCATCATTTCTTTTGTGAGCGCTGCGGCGTGCGCTCGTTCTCGCGCCACGGCGCCGGCACGCCCGCCGACGTGTACTCGATCGACTTGAAGTGTCTCCACTCGCCGCCACTTCGCGATCCCACGATCGCTTGGCGCGGAGGCAGCGCCTCGCACCGATCGTAGAAGCATGGACCGGCGTGGCCGGCAGGCTCGCCGCTCATGATGTCGCGAGACAGCCGCTCCGTCTACGCGCGGTTCGCTTCAGCGCCAGCCGCGGCGCTGCATGCCGAGCTGGCGCGGCCGCCAGTGGCGGGCTTTGTGCTCGGCGACGTACTCGGGGCGCGTGAACGGCTTGATCAGCAGCACGCCGGCCAAGAAGCCGCCCACGTGCGCCCAAAACGCGACGCCGCCTTCGCTCATCGAGCCGAGCCCGCCGACGACCTGCAAGAGCACCCAGTAACCGAGCATCACCCAGGCCGGCAGCGCGATCGACGTGATGAAGAAGCCGAGCGGCACCAGCGTGTACACGCGCGCGTGCGGGTACAAGATGACGTACGCGCCCATCACGCCGGCGATCGCGCCGGATGCGCCGACCATCGGCACGATCGAGCTCGGCCCTGCGAACACTTGCGCGAAGGCGGCCGCGGCGCCGCACAACAGATAAAAGATCAGAAAGCGCGTATGGCCCATGGAGTCCTCGACGTTGTTGCCGAACAGCCAGAGGAACCACATGTTGCCGATCAGGTGCAGCCAGCTGCCGTGCAGGAACATCGAGGTGAGGATGTGTTCCGGCTCGCGCCCGGCATCGACGACGCACGCGAGTCCGTCGCCCATGGGAAAGCGCGCGCCCACGTGGGCGCGTAAGGTCAGCTCGCCGGGCACGAGTCCGTAGTTACAGACCGAAGCTGCTACGGCCATGGGCGAGCCCGCGTCCTGCACCAGGATCCACACCAAGGTCGTGATCGCGATCAACGCGAGGGTCACGATCGGCGGGCGCACGGTCTCGTTTTCGTCGCGATAGGGGATCATGCACGCGTAGCGTACGGCGCAATTTTGCCTGCGTCGACGCCACCCGCTCGGAACAGCGGGGATGGGTCACGACGGGAGCCGGGCGGTCAGTGCGGCGCCGAGGGCGACAAGTAACCGAGCTCGCGGAGTGCATCGCGCAGGATGTCGTCGGCGGGAAGTGGCGGGAGCCAGTAGCCTTCGAGCTCGCGGATCCAGACGCGGTCGTCGCGGAGCGGCGCGAAGCGATAGCGGTAGCGCATGACGCGCACGTAGCGCGGCGGTTCGTCGCCGAACGGATCGCGCGCGAGCAAGCGGCGCAGCCCGGGGTCGGCGTGCAGGAGCTTCCAGACCACGTTCAACATCCAGGGTTCATCCTCGGCGCTGGCCATCGCCGCGAACCACAGCTGCCAGTCGAGGTGCGGCTGCAGCGGGCTGATTACGCCGGGCCGCCGCTTGGGGTCGCCCGGTTTGAACGGGAGCTCGTAGGCTTGCCAGTGTGCTTCGGGGCCGGGATCGGGATCGCGCGTGCCCTCGAGGATGAGCTCGTGGCGCGTGCGTCCGACGCCGCCGAACGCGCCGTAGCTGTTGACCAGCATCAACGGATCGAACGCCGCGTTCATGCGCTGGTGGCGCGAAAGCATGTTCACGACGGGCGAGATGCTCAGGACCGCGATCACGACTGCGAGGCCCGCTGCCGTGCGACGATGGGTGCGCGTGGGGGCGGTCGCCTCTTCGGCGCGCGCGCAGAGCCGCGCCGGCAACACGCGCGCGAGCTGCCGATCGTCGAAGAAGGCGAGCAGCGGAACGATGGTCAGGTAGTTGAGGAACGAGAGGTTGCCGCTCAGGATGAGGACGACCTGAAACGCGATCATACCCGCGCCCCCGATGGCGCGTATCCGGCGCGGGCCCAACATGCACAAGGGCAGCACCAGCTCGCATACGTGATTGAACACCACGCCGCCGGCATGGACACCGTGCGGCAAGGCGTGAAAGAGCGGACTCAGCGGGTTGGGCAGCGGCTGCGTCTCGAAATGGAAGTCGAGACATGTCAGATCGCGCCAGCAGGGATCGCCGCGCAGCTTGATCAAGCCGGCGCCCAGCATGACGCGGCAGCCGAGCCAGCGGTAGAGCCAGATCAAAGCAAGCGGCGCGCGCCGCGCGGGAAACGGGCCGAAGCTCGTCAGCGGGCAGGTGAAGATCGCGAGAAAGCCGGTCTCGACCAGGAGCAGCTCCCACCCGTAACCGTACCAGAGCTGTCCGACCGCGATGAACGAGCGATAGAGCAGCCACAACACGATGGGTACGGCAGCGTGCGTCACGCCGATCATGAGCGCGAGCGAGAGCACGACGCCGAGCGCCGCGAGCGTCTGCAGCGCGACATCGCTCGGCGACAAGAACAAGAACAGGTTGGGTTCGGCGAGCAGGGCCGCCCAGCGTGAGCCGTGCGCCGCGATCGCCTGCGCGACGTGGCGCGACGCCGGCATCAGGCCGCGCTCACCCACGAGCGGCGCGACCTGCCAGAGCAGCGAGAGGAACGCGGCGCTGTAGACGAAGCCGAGCCCGCGTAAGATCACGAAGCGCGTGAGCTCGAAGCGCTCGCCCACGCCGAGCCAGGCTTCGAAGCGCGGGTAGGCTTCCAGGCGTTGCGCGAGCGTCTCGTCGTCCTCGCGGGCAGCTTCGTCGGCCGCGCGCTCCATTTACCTGCTCTCCGCGGCGCCCAAGAAGCGGTTGGCGCGCTCGCCGAACGCGCGCGCGAGCTCGCCGAACACGGGCAGATGGCCCGCCTCCGGCACCACCCACAGCGCCGCGCGAGGGATCGCGCGATAGAGTCGCAGCGCGACCTCGAGCGGATAGAGCGGATCGCGATCGCCGCTGACGATCAGGGTGGGCGCCTCGATGCGCGCGAGCTCGGCTGCGCCCAGGTTCATGTCGTCGAAGCTGTCTCGGAAGGCCCGCGCCTGGCGGAACAAGGCCTCGATCTGCGCGTCGCCGTGCGCGTGCCGCGCGCGCATCTCGGCCCACTCTTGAGCGCTGCGGCTCTCGAGCGTATAGGCGCCCATGAAGGCGCGCGCTTCGGGCGGGAACGCGTCGCAGGCGCTCACCAATACCAAGCGCTCGAAGCGCGTCGGATGCGCGCTCGCCAGGTGCAGCAACGTGTTGGCGCCTCCGCTCAGCCCGAGCGCGGCGCAGCGCGCGATGCCGAGCGCGTCGAGCAAGGCGAGCACGTCCTCGGCCGCCTGGCGGTGTGCGAAGACACCGCTCGGGTTCGTGGAGCGGCCGTGGCCGCGCAGATCGGGCAGGATCGCGCGGCGTCCGACGCCGAGTCCAGGCAGATGCTGGAAGTCGCTTCCGGCGCCGAGAAAGCCGTGGAGCAACAGCAGCGGCGCGCCGCTGCCGCGCTCTTCGTACGCGAGCTCGATTCCGTTGCACTGGACGACGGCGTACGCGTGCGTGTTCGAGATCATGGGAGCTCCTTTCGCATGGGGAGCGCGCATCGTCGCCAAAGGCTTTGAGCGTCGTAAGCTCGTGCGTTTTTCGTTAGAGTGCGATCTCCACGGTAGGGCAGAGGCCTGCGTGCAGCCGCTCGTCGCACTTGGACTGGCTCATGCGTAGACGAGCCGCGCCAGGGTCTCGGCGACGCAGCCGGGCTTGTCCTCGCCCTCGATTTCAATCGTGACCTTGCGCTTGAGCTGGAGCGTGTTCTCCGCCACACGTTCGACGCTCACGAGCTCGCTGCGCGCGCGGATGCGTGCGCCGACCTTGACGGGCGCTGGAAAGCGCACGCGGTCGAGCCCGTAATTGATCGCCAGCGTCGGGCGGACGCTCTCTGCAGGCGTGCGCTCGAGCGCCGAGGCGAGCAGGTGCGGCACCAGCGATAGCGTTAGAAATCCGTGCGCGATCGGCACCTTGTAGGGCGAACGCGCGGCCGCCTGCACGGGATCGACGTGGATGTACTGATGATCGAACGTGGCATCGGCGAAGGCGTCAATCTGCGCCTGTTCCACCTTGTGCCAGGCGCCCACGCCCTCGAGCGCGCCTGCGCGCGCTTTCCAGCTGGTCCACGCCGCTTCCATGCTGCTTCCCATGCACCTACCTCCCGTGGTGCCGCAGACATATCAGAAGCGCCGTGGCCGATCCTGGTCAACCAAGCAGGGTCGGGTGCGAGCCATCACTCCTTAAGTATTTCCTTACGACCGCCGCCGGGCGTGCGCGGAGGGGAGAAGGACCGCACCCTCTTCCGTACAGTAGGCAGAGCGCATCGAAGGCGCTCGGTGGCTCCGCTGCTCTCCGGCATGTGCCGGCAGTTTGTAGGCGAACCAAGCAGGAGAACGAGTCTGTGCGAAACGCGAATCCGTGGTCGACGCGCGTGCTGCCGCGCGCGAGCGAAATGGTGTCGTTCACGAGTTTGTTGATGGCGATAGGCTGCGGCGGCGACGGCTCCGGCAACGCCAATCTGTCGGCCGCGACGCTCTGCGCG
>CAZYWR010000704.1:0-4519 GCA_964651185.1 uncultured Polyangiales bacterium | reverse complement strand
AAAGCGGTACGCGAGCTGGGTTTAGAACGTCGTGAGACAGTTCGGTCCCTATCTGCCGTGGGCGGAGGATACTTGAGAGGGTCTAACCATAGTACGAGAGGACCTGGTTGGACGTACCTCTGGTGATCCGGTTGTTCCGCCAGGAGCATCGCCGGGTAGCTATGTACGGAACGGATAACCACTGAAAGCATCTAAGTGGGAAGCCGGCCTCAAGATGAGGTATCCCGGGACGCAAGTCCCCTGAAGGCCCCTCGAAGACGACGAGGTAATAGGCTGGGTGTGGAAGTGCAGCAATGCATGGAGCTAACCAGTACTAATCGGCCGTGAGGCTTGACCTATCACTAAGCGTCGCCCGTTGTACTGCGCTGCGCAGGGCTCAGCGCCGGACTGTCGCTCCGCTCGACAAGCTCGAGCGTGAGCCGTCCCGCGCACTGCGCGCACCGACCGCGCTCTCCTTCTCTCCTCTATCTCCGATTTTCTGGTGACGATGTCGGAGGGGCCATACCCGATCCCATCCCGAACTCGGAAGTCAAGCCCTCCAGAGCCGATGGTACTGCGCGCGCGCGTGCGTGGGAGAGTAGGTCGTTGCCAGGTTTATCCAACAAGCCCCGAAGCCCCATAAAGGCTTCGGGGCTTTTCTTTTGTGCGCGCGTTTGTGCGCGCGCTGCTAGGGCCGAAAATGCCCGCGCGCCGTGGGGCTCGCAGCGGTCGCTCGGAGGGTGCTACGTTGCGCGCGCGTCAAAGCGCGCACCGGCGCGCGAGCGAAATCGAAGCGCGCATCGGCGCGCGAGCGAAATGGTGAGGAAGAGTGCGTTCACCCGGTTTTCGCGATCGCTGGGACCTCGATGTGGTTCGCTCGGGACGCGGCCGCTGGACGCTGGCCGCCTTTGTCGCGGTCCTCGTGGGCTTCATCTCGCTCTCGATCCTGGTGCCGCGGTTCGCCGAGTCGCGCGTGGCTGCGCGGCTCGAGCCGCTCGGACTCGCCTGGAAGGCGGGGGGGCGCTCGCTCCGATTCGCGGGGCTCGGTTTTCAGGACGTCTCGATCGAGAGCAAGAGCGCGACTCGGCCGATCGCTCGCATCGGCGAGCTCGACGTCGATCTGAGCTGGCTTCGGGCGCTCTGGAACCCGCGCGCCGCCATCGAAGCCGTGCGCGTCTCGGGCGTGGACGTGGATATCTCCCTCGATGACCTCGTACGGATGCGCTCCGCGCCGCGCGAGGCAGCGTCTCCCACGGGCGCCGGCCGACAGGAGAGCGCGCAGGCGAAGGCGTTCCCGCCAGTCGAGCTCGTGAACGCAAAGCTGCGGCTGCGTGACGCCGACGGGCTCCTGCTGCTCGCTGCGCTCAAGCGTTTCGCGCTCACGGGTGGAGCTTGGGAGATCGAGCTCGAACGATTCGAGCTGGGAGGCAACAGCGCCGAGCGCGCCGCGTTCCAAGATGCGCGCGCCGCAGGACCCTGGACGGGCAAACGCCCGCAGCTCGCGCAAGGCCGGGTCGAGAGCGCCGTCTTGGTGTGGAGCTCGCTCGAAGGGGAGGAGGGGGCGCGGGACCGGCCTCGGCTCGTGCGGCGCATCGCGAACGCGCGCAAGGCTCTGCGTGGCACACAGGAGAACGAGACCGAGCCTGCGACGAGCGAGCCGCGCGCCTCTTTGTGGACCTCGGACGCGCGGATCGCGCTGCGCAAGGCGCGCGTGCTCGAGGGCCCAGGCACCCAGGGCGTTCCGATCCTCCAGCAGCTGAACGTGGACCTGCTCGCGGAGGGCGAATCCTCGATCCGCGTCAAAGGCGACGGCGCCACGCCTACTGGCGGCAGCATGTTCTGGGACCTGCACGTCGCTCCCGGCGACGCGAAGGTCGAAGGACAGGTCGCGCTGCGCGATGTCCCGCTCGCGCTGTTTGCGCCGGTGCTCCCGAAGCTTCCTTTTCACGGCCTCGAGCGCACGCGCGTCGGCGCCAACCTGGCGATCACCGGGCGCGGCCTGGAGAGCGCGTCTGTACGTGGTGAGCTCTCGATCGCTGACCTCGGCTTCGAATCGGAGCGCATCGCGCGCTCTCCGGTCGGGCCGGTCTCGTTCACGGCGCGCGGTCAGGCGACTTGGACGCCGGCGCGGCGCGAGCTCTCCGAGTTGCGGGGCGAGGTGCAGTCGGGGCTGGTGCGGTTGCTGGTCACGGGCGCGCTCGCGTGGCCGCGCGGTGGCTACCGCATCGATTTGCGCGCCGAGCTGCCGAAGGCCAAATGCGCGAACGTGCTCGCCGTGGTGCCCGCGGGGCTGCTCGACGATCTCGCCGCCATCGAGCTCGAGGGCGACTTCAAAGCGAAGCTCGAGGCGCACGTCGATTCTGCCGATCTCGATACCACCAAGCTCGACTTCGATATCGTGGACAAGTGCAAGTTCGTGAGCTTGCCGGAGGCGATGAGCATCCGGCACTTCGAGCAGCCCTTTACGCACCGCGTGCTCGAGCCGGACGGCACCATGTTCGAAATGGAAACCGGGCCTGGCACACCGGCGTGGACGCCGATCGAGTTGATCAGCCCGTTCATGATCCAAGCCGTGGTCGCGCACGAGGACGGGCGCTTCTTCCATCACCGAGGTTTCGCGGAGGTGGAGATCGGCAATGCGCTCGCGCGCAACCTCAAAGCCGGCGCATTCAAGTTCGGGGCGAGCACGATCACGATGCAGCTGGTGAAGAACGTCTTCCTGCACCGGGACAAGCTACTCTCGCGCAAGTTCCAAGAGGCGTTGATCGTGTGGTGGCTCGAGCAGCAGGTCGACAAGAAGTGGATCCTGGAGCTCTACCTCAACGTGATCGAGTACGGGACGGGCATCTACGGCATCCGCAACGCTGCGCTCCATTACTTCGGCACCTTGCCGATTCACCTGACGCCGGCGCAGGCCGCGTTCTTGGCGACCATCTTGCCGAACCCAAAATCATACGACGAGCAGTACGCCAAAGGGACGATCACGTCGTCGACGAAGTCGCGCGTCGCCAGCTTCTTGCAGCACATGCGTTCGCGCGACCGCATCGACGATGAAGCGCTCGCGTATGGGCTCGAGGAGCTCCAGAACTTTCGCTTCTACCGTCCCGACGAGCCCCCGCCCGTGCCGCCTCAGGTGCGTGGCGCGGCGCAGGCGCCCCCGTTTCAGCTCGGCGCCATCGAGGGCTGGAGCACGTTCGACCCTGCCACCACCAAGGTCGAGGACGGGAGCTTCGGCAACGGCATGTGATGGAGCCGATCACGGCGCCTCCCATGCGGGGCGATCGGGTCGGTGCATGGTCGCGTCGCGCTTCGCGAACGCGAGCGCTCGCGGCGCCCCGCGTTCACTTCATGGCTGCGATCACGGCCTCCGTGAACTCCGTCGAGCTCGCGGTTCCGCCCAGGTCGCGGGTGAGCCGCTCGCCTTTCGTGAACACGGCGTGGATCGCGTTTTCGAGTCGATCGGCCTCGTTCTTGAGGCCGAGCTGGCGCAACATCATGCATCCGCTCAACGTGATCGCCGCGGGGTTGGCGATGCCCTTGCCTGCGATGTCGGGGGCACTGCCGTGCACGGCTTCGTAGACGGCGTATTGATCGCCGATGTTGGCGCCGGGGACCACGCCGAGACCGCCGACCAGCCCGGCCCCTAGATCAGACAGGATGTCGCCATACAGGTTGGTCATGACGAGCACGTCGAACTGCTCGGGCTTCTTGACCAGCTGCATCGCACAGTTGTCGACGATCAGCTCTTCGTGATCGACGTCGGGGAACTTGGCCGAAATGCGGCGAACACAGCTCAAAAAGAGGCCGTCCGTGAGCTTCATGATGTTGGCCTTGTGCACCGCCGTGACCTTGTTGCGGCCGAGATCGCGCGCGAGCTGAAAGGCGTATTTGGCGATGCGCAGGCTCGCCTCCTCGGTGATCACCTTGAGGCTCTCGGCCACGCCGGGGACTACGAGGTGCTCGAGGCCCGAGTACTCGCCCTCCATGTTTTCGCGCACGATGATGAAGTTGACGTTGGGATAGCGCGACGAGATCTTGGGGATGCTCTTGACGGGGCGGACGCAGGCGTAGAGGCCGAGCGCCTTGCGAAGCGTGACATTCACGCTGCGGAAACCGGTGCCGATCGGCGTGCCGATGGGCCCCTTGAGGGCCACGCGGTGCTTGCGAATGGAATCGAGCACCCGATCGGGGATGGGGTTGCCCGTCGTGTCGGCGAGCGTGGCGCCCGCCTCGACCTCGTCCCACTCGATCTTCGCGCCGCTGGCCGCGATCATGCGTTTGGCGCACTCGGAAATCTCGGGGCCGATACCGTCTCCGGGGATGAGCGTGACCGTATGTGTCGATGGCATCGATGGACCGTCCTGTCAGAAGAGGTTGCCGCGCGCGGTGCGCTTGAGGTTAGCGCGCGAGAGGAGCGACCGCGATTGTCGCATAGTCGAGGGCGTCCGAGCGCCGCGCAGGAGCGGGCCTGGTGCAGTAAGACGTGCGTGCAGTAAGATGCCCGCGCGATGAGCGGACGTTTTTTGGTGCTCGAAGGGAT
>CAZYWR010000703.1:0-3518 GCA_964651185.1 uncultured Polyangiales bacterium | reverse complement strand
AGCGAGCTGTTCGCGCGCGAGCGCATGAGCTTCCTCAGCCGCGAGGCGAAGCTGCCGCGAGACGTCGGCCCTACGCGCGGCGCTCGCTACCTCGAGAGCCGGCCGGTGCGCACGCTGCTCCTCACCGGCGCGACCGGCTTCCTCGGCGCGCATCTGGTGGCCGAGCTCCTGACGTCGACGGACGTCGAGGTCTGCTGTCTGGTCCGCGCGAAGCACGCGAGCGAAGGCGGCAAGGAGCGCCTCGCCGAGCGACTTCGTCATCACGGCGTCTGGCGCGACGATCCGCCTTGGCAAGAGGCCTGGGCGCGGCGCCTGCGCATCGTGGCCGGGGACATCATGCTCCCGCGCCTGGGCCAACGGGCGGCGGCCTACGATGCACTGGCGACGCAGGTGGACGCGATTATCCATTCGGCCGCGTTCGTCAACTTCATCTACCCTTACGAGGCGCTGCGGGCGACCAACGTGGAAGGCCTGCGCGAGCTCATCCGCTTCGCGTTCCACCTCCGCATCAAGCCGTTTCACTATCTGTCGACCGCGGCGATCTGGCCGATGGGCTCGGATCTGAGGTTTTACGAACGGGATTCGCTCGATCACGGCCAGCGCCTGAATCTCGGTTACGACGAGACCAAGTGGGTGGGCGAGAAGATGCTGCTCCACGCCGCGCAACGCGGCTTGCCCGTGGCGCGTTACCGCCCGGGCGAGGTCGGCGGCGATAGCCGCAGCGGGCGCTGGGTGCTCGACCATTTCATGGTAGCCCTGCTTAAAGGTGGTCTGCAGCTCGGCGTGTTTCCGGCGATCGACATGCGGCTCGACGTCGCGCCCGTCGACTACGTGGCGAAGGCGGTCGTGTACCTGGCGTTGCGGCGCGGCGCGATGGGGCGGGCATTCCACCTGACGAATCCGGAGCGCGGACACCTGCGTGACGCCTTTGCCTACTTGCGCCGCCTCGGGTACGAGTTCGAGGAGCTGCCCTTCGAGGAGATGAGGAGCAGGTTGCTCGCTCATCCCGACCTGCCGCGCAACGCGCTCTTCCCGTTCATGGTCGTCATGCAGGAGATGGAGGCGCGCAACTTGGAGCTGCCGCACTACGACTGCAGCGATGCCCAGCGTGAGCTGGCAGGTTCGGGCATCCGCTGTCCGCCGGGCGATGAGCAGCTCTTGGCCACGTACCTGAATCACTTGCGCGAGATCGCTTATCTCCCCCCGCCTCCGACGCGCGCCGCCGTGCTCGGGTGATCTTTGCGAGCACACAGCACCGCGCCGCTGCAAGCGCGACGCGCGCTGGTCTTACCTAGCCCGAGGTCCTGAGGGCGATCTCAGCACATCATCGGAGGAGTCCATTATGTCGAGCCCGTCCGCGCGAGAACCGATCCGTCTGAACCCGTTGGAACAGTGGGAATACTTCAGTCAGCCGCGCGCCATGCACGACCGCTTGCGCGCTCGTTACGGAGAGGTCGTGCCCCTGACGTTTCAGGGGAGGAAGTACGCGGCCATCCTCTCGGCGGCCGCTGCTCAGGAGGTGTTCGCCGCCGACCCGGCGAATTACGACGCATTCTGGAAGGAGTCGTTCTCCGGACTGAACGGCGAAGACTCGCTATGGGTGCTGATCGGAGAGCGACATCGAAGGGAGCGCCGGCTCTATGCGCCCGCGGTTCACGCCCATTACTTTCGGCCCCATGGCTCCGTGGTCCGCGATATCACGCGTCATCACATCGACAAGTGGCGCCCTGGACAGACCGTCAGGGCCATCGAGACCACGCTGGCGATCACGCTCGACATCATCATGCGCCTCGTCTTTGGCGTGGAAGACGAGGCGCTGATGGAGCAGGGGCGCGTGATCCTCGAGGAGCTCCGGCGCAGCGTTCATCCCTTGATCGTCTTCTACCCCAAGCTGCAGCGGCCGTGGTTTCCGCTCTGGCGCCGCTATGTCGCGGCGAGATCGGACATGTTCGCGTGGGCCGATCGGGTCATCGCGCTGCGCAGGGCCCGACGGGAAGCGGGCGACGATGTGCTCGGCCGGCTGATGACCGCGAGCGACGAGCACGGGCGCCCGTACACGGACGAGCATATCCGGAACGAGCTCGGATCGGTGCTAGGCGCCGGCCATGAGACTACCGCGACCGCCCTCGCCTGGGCGCTCCACGAGCTCGGGCTGCATCCGGAAGTGATGACCAAGCTGCGCGCGGAGCTCGAGCCCGCGGCCGGCGCGCACCCGGTCGACGCGCTACCCGAGCTCCCTTACCTCGCGGCCGTCTGCAACGAAGCCATTCGCCTCCATCCTATTCTCGCCGAGTGCGCGCGCGTTCCCATGGTGCCGCTGGAGATCCGCGGCCATCCAATCGAGCCAGGTCAGGCGCTCGTCATTTCGATCGTGGGCATTCACCATGACCCGATCACCTACCCGCACCCAGATCGCTACGTGCCTGAGCGTTTCGTCGATCGGCGCTACGGGAAGTACGAGTTCTTGCCGTTCGGCGGCGGCCACCGGCGCTGTCTGGGTGCGCCACTGGCGGACTACTCCATGCGTATCGTGCTGGCGGAGATCGCTCTGAATTGGGAGTTCGAAACGGCGGAGGTCGACCGCGACGTGCGCCACGACATCGCCATGGGTCCCAAGCATGGCGTCCCGCTGCGCGTGCGCGCGAGGCGGCGGGGGATGCACGTCGCAGAGCCTCGAAGCGGGGTTGCGTCGGCGCAGCCTTTCACGGCGCCCCCAGCGAGTTGCCCGGCCCACGCGCGCGTCCAGGCGGACTCGACCTAATTCACGGCGCCCCAGCGAGTTGCCCGGCTCACGCGCGCGTCCAGGCGGACTCGACGTAATTCACGGCGCCCCCAGCGAGTTGCCCGGCTCACGCGCGTCCAGGCGGACTCGACCTAATAATCGCCGATCGGCGCTGGGCGCTGCCCGGTCACTCGTAGCCGAGCGCTTCGGTGATGACGAGGCTCGCGGCGCGCTTTGCGGGATAAAAACCCGCGAGCGCCGCAACGCACAGCGTGAGCGCGCTGAGCTCGAGCAAGGAGACCGGGGAGACGTCGAACGGAAAGTACCAGCCAGTCGAGGTGAGGTTGATGTAGCGCAACATGATGTAGCTGAGCGCGCCGCCCACCAGCATTCCGCATAGCAGACCGAGCGCTCCGATGAGCACGCCTTCGATCAGCACCATGCGACTGGCGCTGCGCCTGGACATGCCGAGCGCCCGCAGCACGCCGAGCTCGCGTACGCGATCGAGTACGTTGGCGAGCTGCGCGTTGAGGATGCCGAGCACCGCCACGATCAGCGCGACAAACTCGAGCGCCCGGAGCAACGAGAACACCTGATCGGTGCGGCCGCGCACATCTGCCCGCAGCTCCTTGTTCGTGAGCACGAAGAGGTTGTAGCGAGCGCCGAAGCGCCGGTAGATCTCTTTGCGGGCGGCCGCAACATCCTGCCCGGGCCGCAGGTGCAGCTCATACGTCCCCACTCGTTCGTCGTCGTAGGCATCGAGATAGGTGGGGCGATCCATGATGATGGTACCGAT
>CAZYWR010000702.1:0-3584 GCA_964651185.1 uncultured Polyangiales bacterium | reverse complement strand
CTGTACGCCTCCGGCGATCAGCAGGAAAGCAGGCGAGGTCTGGCGCAGGCAGGCAAGGATGCGCGGCAGCGGGTAGGCGGCGTCGACGATCTGGAAAGCCGCGCCGCAGCGCAGCGCGCCCAGCATGCAAAAGACGAGAGCCGGGTTGCGATCGGAAAAGATCGCAACGACAGCGCCTTTGCCGATGCCGCGCGCGGCGAGCTGCTGCGCGAGCGCGCCAGAGATGCGCTCGAGCTCGGCGAACGAGCAGCGTCCGTAGCGAGAGACGAGTGCAGCTGCATCCGGAGTACGCTGCGCCTGCGCCAAAAAGGCCTCGTAGATGAGCGCGCGCGTCGCGCCCTGCCCGAGCGGCGCCCGCGGGTCCGGACGGCTGCGTGCAGCGGCGAGCTCCGTGACGAACAGGGGGTGGAGGGAAGGCGACAGCGTCTCGGGCTTATGCACCGCGCGTTATCCTGCTCCATCGCGCGCCTTCAGGAAAGCTCTCCGCGACGGATCGGCGAGCTCGCCTACTGCGCGAACTCGTAGCTCGGGCGCGCGCCTGCTTGGGCGGGATGTGCGGCAGGATGGCCCAAGGCGAGGCCCTTCAGGAGCTCGCTGGCGCGGTGGACCCCGCGCGTGGAGTGGAGCTCGAAATGGAGGTGAGGACGCGACTCGCGAATCCCGCTCGTCCCCACGATCCCAACCTGATCGCCGCGCTTGAGCAGCCGGCCCTGTACGACCGTGGCGGTCTCGAGGTGCATGTAGCAGGTCAGCAGCTGCTCGTGCTGGGGGCTTTCGCCGTGATCGACGCAGACGTACAGCCCGCCAGCGCCCATGCTTTCGGGATCGACGTTGCGCTGTGCCCAGATCGGGATGCGCGAGGCCGCACCCCGGCCTGGCAGGTCGACCCCAGCGAACACCACGACCCCATCGGCCGCGGCGCGCACAGGTTCCCCGCGCGTGGACTCGAAGTCGTTGCCGGCGTGCAGGCGCGCCCCGTGGTCGCGCGCATCCCCGAGCGTGCTGGTGAGGACACGCGGACAACCATCGAGCGGACAGCCGAGCTCGAAGCCGCGCCAGCGCACGGGCGGGCGCGGTTTGAGCGCGCCGTAGTACTCGAGCAGGCGCCGCCGTTCGACCAGGATGGCGTCTTCTTCGCGGTGGCTCTGCACTCGATCGCCCCAAACGTAGTGCGACACGTAGTGCCGATATTCCGAGGGCTGCACGAACGCGGCACGAAGGCCAGCCGCCTGCTCCCGCCAACTCCTCAAGAACGCGGCCGCGAAGTACAGGCCCGATTCGGGACTGCGCAAAAAGCCCTCTCGAAACGGAAACCTGTCGATTTTGACCTTACGCTCGAGCCAGGTGCCGCCTTCGAACGCTGGATACACGTAATACCCGCCGCGTACGTCTCGTTCGTAGAGCGACGGATCCAAGCCGGCCAGCCCGAGCCCGTGGCGCCCGCCGTGCTCGCTGCAGCCGCTCATGTGAAATGTCAGCGCACCGAGCAAGAAGGGATCCGCGCGCTGTTCCCTCGCAGCGCGCACGAGCCACGGCCCGTACCAGGCGCGCACCGCGGGGTCTGCGTGCGGTCCACACAACAGCACGAAGGCCTCGACAAAGCGCGCTTCATCGACGCGAGCCGGCGCCTCCGGCTCGGGCGGCCATTCGTGCGTGGAGGTGAGGACGGGCAGGGGCGCGCGCTCCTGGGCTGGCTCGCGGGGCGTGAGCGGACGGCTTGCGCGCCGCGCTTTGCGCACGGGAGCTGCCGCGGCAGCGGGCTCGGGTGTGGCGGCATCGGGCGCGCGCGGCGGCGCGGGTCTCGGGGGCGAGAGCGGCGCTACGGCCGCGTCGCTGTCGAACCAATAAGAGAGCGCGATCAAGCCGACGCTCGCGCCCGCCAGTGCCGCGACTCCGAGCACCAAGCTGCCGATCAGATTGGACGGCGAGCGCGTGGACAAGGCGGCGCTCATGGCGTGGCGCGCGGCTCGGGGCCGAGCTGTGTCGAGCCGTCTTCGATGCGGATGGCGTTCCACAGCGACTGGCCTTCGCTGATGAACTCGCCGGCTTCGAGCGTCAGGCGAATCTGTGCCTGCGCCTCGCGGAACAGGCGTGGCGGCAGGGCCGCTTGCTCCACGTCGCGATCGTTCACGACGATGTGCTCGTCGATGTCGATGCGCCGATCTTGAAAGGCGAGCGATACATCGCGCTGGACCGTGCGACTCCAGCGCTTGCTGAGGCGCGTCTCGATGACCTCGGTGTGCGGAAACCAGGCCGGGCCCAAGCAGCTGCGCAGCGTGGCCGAGCGCAGCGGGCGCACACGAAAGTGCTGCCGATCGAGCCACATCAGCCGCGTGCTGCGCGCACAGTGACCAGGCTCTTGGCAAAGCTCGCCTTCGGCTACGAGGATGTGTTGACCACCGAGCTTGCGCACCTCGAGCCGAGCGCGCTTGGGATAGGCGCGCAGCGTCCCGATCGCTCGAGCCTCGAGCTTGCCCTCGCGCCTCCGGACGATCGCGATGGGGCCTTCGCTCAGGCCGTCCGCGAAGCGCGTGAAGGGCGCCCAGCCGAACCAGTACTCCCCTCCCGCATGGCGGACCACGAGGCCATCGCTGCTCGCATCGAGCTTGCGCTCGAGTACGCGGCTTTCGGCCTCCTTCTCGAGGCAGGAGCTCGGAAGCGGGCTCCAGCTGATGGGCTCGCCGGAGCAATCGACCGGGTCGTCACCGATGCCGTCTCGGTAGCCCTTGAACAAGAGCTCGTACCAGACCGCGGCCGGGAGCGCGTCGGGGTTCGTGTGGCGCAGATGTTCGGGAAGCGCGAGGACGCACACGGCGGGCGGTTCGGTCGGTGCCTCGGCGCGCCGGCAGCCCGCAAGCGAAGCGATGGACAGCGCGAGCAGCCAGCGCCTGCGCAGCGCGCGAAACGAGTGGGCTCTGCATAGTCGCGGCTGGGCTTGCGGATACGACGCGCGCGGCGCGTGACGCGAAGCGGGCGCAGCAGGCGCGCAGGTGTTCGGCTCGGGGCGATCAAGCTGCGCACGCTTCATGAGCGTCCCCCGGGGAGCCGCGCTGCCTTTTCACGAGAAGCGCTCCCGTGTCCGAGGGCGGCCGCGTACGCGCGCATGAACGTGCGGCCGAGCACCACGCTCGACAGGGCCGTGTCCTCCTGCAGCTCCTCGAACTTGCGGCGAAAGGCACGCCAGCGCCCGTCGTGCCCGAAGAGCCGCCCGATCCAACCGAGTAGCCCGCCCGAAAGCGGCCCGGCCAGCGTGCCGGGAGAGAGCTCTTCGAGCAGCTCGCGCGCGCCCGCATTCACCGCATTGAGCAGCGCGACCTCGTGCATCATCAAGTCCGCGTAAGCGCGACTGAGCTCGTCGATGCGCGCTTCCGGTGCGTCGGCGTCGAGCAAGTAGGTCAAGAGCTCGCGCGCATCGTCGATGGTCTGCAGCTTGTCGTGCGCGGGTACCGGCAGGCCCAAGTCGCGCAACAGCTGCCGCTGACCGCGGCGCAGCTCGAGAAAGGACTGGGCGAACCGCTCCAGCAGCTGGAGCGAGCGCGCGCCGGCCGCGAGGGAGCGCTCGCCGCTGCGCGCGATGTCCGGCC
>CAZYWR010000701.1:0-1803 GCA_964651185.1 uncultured Polyangiales bacterium | reverse complement strand
ACGCTGGTCAGCGCTGGCAAACGCCGTCTGCTGCCAGCGCGAAATGCAAGCGAAGTCACCGTCGAGCGGCTCGCACTCAGCGCGGACGCCGCGGTCGCGATCTTGCATATCCGCGCGGCAGACGGCGGCTGGGTCGGTGTTCTGGGAGGACGCTCCGGCGCTGAGCTTTTGCTGTTCGAGCGCGCCGAGCCCGTGGGCGATCCCGGCGAGCGGCGTACGCGCGAGCTGCAGATCGAAACGACACAGAGCGCGCCTGATCCGAGTCGCGCGCGCGAAGCCGAGAGCGAGCCTGTGTTCGCGAGCGTGCGCACGTGGCTTCGTTATGAAAGCGTCTCGCTATGCGAACGGCCGGCGCGCTTTTCGGCCGCACGGCTCGATCCACTTTCTCTGACCTGGATCGCCGAGCCCGCGGTACCGACTCTGGCGAAGATCGAACTCGCCGAGGTGAGCGAGCTGGCTGCGCCGAGTGCGCCGCCCGCGTTGGCGCTCGCCGCGGTCGCGTCGTCCGAGCTCGACGAAAGCACGCAGCTACCGCGCGTCCCGCGCGCATTGGTCGATGGCGACAGCGCGCACGGCGCCGTGATTCGCCCCGGTGGCTTCGCGCTGCTGCGCTGGGATGGGGGCGCACTGCCGATCGAACGCCTCGAGCTCGCGCTCGCCGGAACGCGCGAGCGGCCAGTCGAGCTCTGGTGGTGGGGAGCCGGCGAAGCCGCTGTACGCGCAGAATTGCCGGCAGGCGGCGCAGCGCGCATCTCGCTTCGGCCTGCGCGTCCGATGCCCGGTCGTTGCGTCGCCCTGTTCGTGCCGCCTGGCGCTCCTGCCGCGGTCGAGCTGCGCGAGCTCTCGGCCTACAGCGATCTCGATCGTGACGGCGGACTCGACCGACTGATCGGGCGTCTGGTCCAAGACGACCAGAAGGCCGGCGAAGCTACCAGCCTGCTCGAAAAGCTGGGGCCGGCCGCCGCCGAGCGTGTGAGCGCGCGCTGGGACGAGCTCTCCCCGCTCGGCAAGCGCCGCAGCCTGCGCGTGCTCGGCCGCGCGCTCGATCGAACCGACGCACGGCGGCGCGTGATCGATGCCGCGCAGAGCGAGGATGTATCGCTGCGTGAAGCGGCGATCGCGAGCTTGGCGCACGGCGGTGAGCCGGGTCGCGCCGGATTGCGCGAGCTCGCGACGCGGGCCACGCCGGCGGGCGACTTGGCGGCACGCGCCCTGACGGGTCATCCCGGGGAGACGCCCGCCTTGCTTCAGGCGCTCGGCGATCCGGGTGGGGCCGAACGCAGGGGATTGCGCAGCGCGCTCGGCGCGCTGGCGCGCCGCGACCCTCGCGCCTTTCGTGCGGCGGTGTCGAGCTGGCTCGAGCGCGATCCGGCGCTCGCGGCGGTCGCGGCGCTCGCCCTGGCGACAGCCGAGGCTGGACAGCGCGACCTCGCCGCCCATCTCGCCGACGCGCGTGCCGCGCAGGCGCAGCGCTTCGAAGATCGCTTTCGCTTCGCGCTGGCGCTGACCAAGGCCGATCCGTCGCCGGCCGGCGACGCGTGGCTCGCACAGCAGGCGGAGCGAGCTAGCGAGTGGATGCAGCGGCGTGCTGCGCTGACCGCGCTCGCCCAACGCCGCTCGCCCGCGTTGGCCGCAGTTGCCGAGAAGCTCGCTCGCGATCCTTATCCGCGCGTGCGCGCCGATGCGCTGGGGCCGTTGGTCGCGTTGCACCGACGCGACCTGGTCGAACACGCGATCGCCAGCGATCCTTGGCCGCTCGTGCGCGCCGAGGGAGTACGAGCGCTCGTGCGCGCCGGGCCAGAA
>CAZYWR010000700.1:0-1542 GCA_964651185.1 uncultured Polyangiales bacterium | reverse complement strand
TGGCGGCTCTCGCTCTCGACGACTTCCCTCTGACTCTGCTTGCTGGCACTCTTCGCCATGGCGGTCTCTCCTCTGGGTAAGCACCCCGAGATTCCCTCGGGGCCAGAAGGGACCGCCACTTCATTTCTCAACAGCTAGCCGGACATCGCCCGGTTCTGCGCGCGTGGGGTTACGACATTGAAGTCTCGAGTCGTGGGGGGGACGGGGTGCTCATCGGCTTGACTACCGAGACCATCGAGCGCGAGCGGAAGTCAGCCCTAAAAAGCGTCGTCTCCGACGTCACTCACCGCATACGCGCGCATGCTCCTAACGTGATGGTCGCCGAGCACGATTCAGTGATCACAATACAGGTTACTTCGGCACGCGAGCGAGAGGCGCTTCGAGACCTCCTCGAGCGCACGGATCGGGCAGCGCTTCATTTGCTCGAGCAGAATGACAAGCGGTTCAACGCTCTCGGGCCACTGTCGAACGGGCTCGTGCGCGAGCCGGATCCGACCACGGGCGTTCCATCTATCGCGGGACGCGGGGCTCGGGGCCAAGAAGCGATTGTACACTTCCTCGACTCCGAGCGCGCGCTGGTCGCGCCGCGGCTGGCTCTGGTCATGGGCGCTCTTCGCGAGCAGCTCACTTCCGGACCTGAATCGCAGGTCTACCGCGCTTACCTGGTACACACACAGCCGATGGTCAGTGCGGGGTCGATCGACGATACATATATGGCATTCGCTGAGGAACCTCCCAACCTGCCTTACGTGGGCTTGGAGCTGAATGCGGACGGCGCAGCTCTGCCCGCCCCGAATTGCGGACGGAACCAGCCTGTGGCAGTGCTTCAGGGGGAGCGTGTGATCGCGACAGCACATCTGAGCCGCGCGGGCACTCGCCACTGCTTCCTCGAGCTTTCGCCTAGTCTCCAATATCGCGACTTACTGCAGACAGTTAAGGATGTCGTGACTACCCTGCGCGACGCGTCGGCGTTGCCGATTCGCCCATTGCTGTGATGACTCTAAGCTGCCTGTTTCGTCGCTTGGATTTGGCGAGGTTACCTGTAGTCAGATGAGGTCGCCCTTCCGAGCTGGAGAGAGGGCGAGACGACCACCGGCGATCTTTTAAGCGTAAAAGCCGCACGACCGCAGGCTCTGCGTTCTTTACCCAGAAATAGACTTGCACACTTGCACTGCCGACTCGAGGATTTTCAATCGCGAGACGCGTGTGGCCAAGCCCGCGAAATGAGAGCGCATCCCCGACTGGGAAACACTCAGTCGGTCTCATGTCAGCCTCCGCCGAAAGGTGACCGATCAGCGACGCCGTGGTGCATAAGGGTGCGTCCGCAATCACGGTGGTCGCGTGGAGTGGTTCCCTTGGGTGAAGTTCCGCCGCGCTCAGGGTTGTCGCTTGAAGGCAGCAGGCGTTGTTTCGCGACCTTCCGATCACGACGGTGGTCGAACACTTGCAGCTGACCTTGTCGAACAGTGGCGCGGGCAAGATCGCTCCCAGCGCGGTGATGCAGGCACGTGCTCGCCTCGGCGCAGCTCCCCTCAAGTGGCT
>CAZYWR010000699.1:0-4208 GCA_964651185.1 uncultured Polyangiales bacterium | reverse complement strand
AGGCAGCGGCGGCGGCGCGGCCGGCCGCATTCGCATCAACACGCAAACCGGCGCTGCGACCGTGGGCACGAACGCGATCGTGAGCCCGGCGCTCACCACGCCGTGCGCGACGCAAGGCGTGCTCGGCGCGTAGCGCGACCTCCATCCACCGTCAGGTCTGAGCTCTGCGCGTACACCGTGCCCGTGTCTCCTACGACGCGCGCCAGCGGCTCGGACGTGTGGCCGCCGGCTCCGATCGCGGGCTACGCGCGGAAGCGCGCGCCGATTCCGCGCCCACCCTCGGAAACGTCGACCCAGCCGGCCGCCGATGAGACTGCTCGCCGCCGTACGGCGCTCGCCAGCTAGCTTGCGGGGCTCGACTTTCCGCGTGATGCCACACGTTCGTGTATCTTTATGGGATGACGGAATCCTTGCGTGAAGGCGCGAAAGGCCCCTCGCTGCGAGGGAAAGTGCTCGTCGTCGAGGACGACGAACAGGTGCGGCGGCCGCTGGCGCGCAGTCTCTCGACAGTGGGCTACGACGTCGCCACCGCCGCTGACGGCGTGGAGGCGGTGGCGCTGCTGGCCGGCGACGCCTTCGACGTGATCGTCAGCGACATCGCCATGCCCGAGCTCGACGGCATCCAGCTGCTGCGCGCGATTCGCGAGCGAGACGCGGACGTGCCGGTGGTCTTGGTCACCGGCGCGCCCGACGTGGCGACGGCTATGCAGGCAATCCGCTTGGGCGCGCTCTTGTACCTTACGAAGCCCGTCGACCTCGAAGAGATGCGGCGCATCGTCGCGCGCGCGGTGCGCCTCAGGCGCATCGCGCGCCTGAAGCAAGAGGCGCTCGCGCTGGTCAGCAAGGGCGGGCTCGGCGTCGCCGACCGACTCGGCCTCGAAGCGGGCTTCGAGCGCGCCGTCGAAACGCTATGGATGGCCTACCAGCCCATCGTGCGCGCCAGCGACGGCTCGTTGTTCGGCTACGAAGCGCTGGTGCGCAGCGAGGAGAAGACGTTGCCGCACGCGGGCGCGCTGCTCGACGCCGCGGAGCGCCTCGGCCGTACCGACGATCTCGGCCGCGCGATCCGGGGCGCCGCCTTCACGCCGATGGCGAGCATACCGGCGCACCTCCTGCTCTTCGTCAACCTGCACGCGCGCGACCTCATGGACGAGGCGCTGTTCTCGGGCGATGCGCCGCTCTCTCTCAGCGCGGAGCGGGTCGTGCTGGAGATCACGGAGCGCGCGTCGCTGGATCACGTCTCCGACGTGCGAGCTCGGGTCGTCCGCCTGCGCAAGCTCGGCTTTCGCGTGGCCGTCGACGATCTGGGCGCAGGCTACGCCGGGCTCACCAGCTTTGCGCTGCTCGAGCCCGAATTCGTGAAGCTCGACATGACGCTCATCCGCGACATCGACGCCAGTCAGACCAAGCAGAAGCTCGTGCGCTCGGTCGCCTCGTTGTGCAAGGAGCTCGGCATGTTGGTGGTCGCCGAGGGCGTCGAAACGCGGCCCGAACGCAACGCCCTGGTCGAGCTCGGCTGCGATCTGCTGCAGGGCTATCTGTTCGCGAAACCCGATCGGCCTTTCCCGCAGTTCGTCTGGTGATGCGGGCGGCGTGATGGGAACACCTGGCGAAAGCCGGCCGCCGCAGACCTCCGGCGAACCCACAGGCGGCGACCGCGACCGCTTGCTGCGCTTCGCGCTCGCGTCGGCGCGCGTAGGCAGCTGGGACTGGGATATCGGCGACAGCCGCGTCGAGATCTCCGAATGGGTCGAGACCATCCTCGGCATGCCTGCGGGCAGCCGCCTGCGCGACCTCGATGCGTTCTTCGGGCGCGTTCATCCCGACGATCACGACACCATTCGACGCGCCCTCGACGCGAGCCTGCGAGACAGCACCATCCCGTACGAGGTCGAGTACCGCGTGCTCTGGCCGGATGGATCCGTGCACTGGGTGGAGGCCAAAGGCCACGTCTATCGCGATGCCGCCGGGCAGCCGACGCGCATGGCGGGCACGATCGCCGACGTCAGCCGGCGCAAAGAGGCCGAACTGAAGCTGACGCGCGACCTCGCCGAGCGCGTACGAGAACTGCACGAGAGCGAAGAGCGCTTCCGCTCCGCGCTCCAGCACTCGCCCATCGGCATGGCCATCGTCAGCCTGGAGGGTCGCTGGCTCGAGGTCAATCCGGCGCTCTGCCAGATCGTCGGCTATACACGCGATGAGCTCCTGCGCACGAACTTCCAGGCGCTGACCCACGCGGACGATCTCGCGATCGATCTCGAAGGCGTAAGGCGCATGCTCGCGCGCGAGCTGCCGAGCTACCAGATCGAGAAGCGCTATTTCCACAAGGACGGCCGCGTGATTTGGGTGCAGCTCAACGTCTCGCTGGTCTGGAATCAAGACGGTACGCCGCGCCATTTCATTTCGCAGATTCAAGACATCAGCGCGCGCAGGCGCGTGAGCGACGCGCTGAGAAAGGCCGAGGCGAAGTTCTCTTCGCTGTTTCTCGCCGCGCCCGTGGCGATCTCGATCACGCGCATCGAAGACGGGCTCTTGGTCGACGTCAACCGCCAGTTCGTGCGGCTGTTCGGCTACACGCGCGAGGAGGCGATCGGACGCACCACGGTCGAGCTCGGCATGTGGCCCGATCCCGAGCTGCGCAAGCGCTATACGGCGCGTCCGCTCTCCTCCGACGGGCCCACGGTCGCGGAGGCTGTCCTGCGCGCCAAGGACGGCACCCTGCTCCCGCTCAGCAACTCGGCGCACGCGCTCACGCTCGACGGCGAGTCTTACGTGCTGTCTGCGTTCGTCGATCTGACGGAGCGCAAGCGCGCCGAGGCCGCCATCCGCGCGAGCGAGGCGCGCCTGCGCCGCGTGTTCGCGTCGCCGATCCTGGGCGTCGCGTTCCGCGATGAGAACGGGGCGATCACCGAGGCGAACGACGAATGTCTGCGCATCCTCGGCTACACGAGCGCGGAGCTCGCGGCCAGCGACGTGCACCTCGAGCTGCGCTTCCCCGAGTCCTTGAGCCCGAGGGCCCCGGCGCACGACCGGGTCGCCGCAGGGATCACCAAGCCCAAAGAGATGGAGCTCGTGCGCAGAGACGGCACGCGCGTCCCGGTTCTCGTCGGTATCTCTGGGGTCGACGACGATCGCACGCACGACGTGATCTTCGTCTTCGATCTGACCGAGCGGCGAACCCTCGAACGCCAGCTCCAGCACGCGCAGCGCATGGAAGCAGCCGGCCGCCTGGCTGCCGGCATCGCCCACGACTTCAACAACGTGCTCGCCGCGATCACCATGAGCAGCGATCTGCTGCGCGATCGCCTGGCGCCGAATCATGCGGGCCTGGAGGATGTGCTCGAGATCCGCAAGGCGGCCGACCGCGCGATCCGCTTGGTCCGCCAGCTCCTCGCCTTCAGCCGCCAACAGGTGCTCGCGCCGCGCGTGCTCGATCTCAACGACTTGGTCGCCAATCTCCATAAGATGTTGCGACGCCTGATGGGCGTGGATGTCGAGATCGCCACCGACCTAGAGCCGGCGCTCGGCGCCGTCCAAGCCGACCCCGGTCAGCTCGAGCAGGTGATCATCAATCTCGCCGTGAACAGCCGGGACGCCATGCCCGGCGGCGGCACGCTCGCGATCGGCACCGCCAACGTCTCCTTTACGGACGCGGAGCAGCTGCCCGACCCGGTCGCGATGCAGCCCGGTGAGTACGTCTTGCTGATGATTCGCGACACGGGCACAGGGATGGACGCGGAGACCAGGGCGCGGATCTTCGAGCCGTTCTTCACGACCAAAGAGCAGGGCAAAGGCACTGGACTCGGCTTGTCGACGGTCTACGGCATCGTCCAGCAGAGCGGCGGCGCGATCGAAGTCGCGACCGAGCTCGGTCGCGGCACCATTTTCCGCATCTTCTTTCCGCGCGTCCGCGCGCCGGTGGAGGTCGTCAAGGAGTCGGGAGTTCCGGTCTCGATCGGAGGCAGCGAGACCGTGCTCGTGGTCGAAGACGACGCAGCCGTGTGCCAGCTTACGCGCAAGATCTTGGCCGGGCTCGGCTACCGCGTGCTCGAAGCGGCCGGCCCCGCGGCCGCCATCGAGCTGGTCAGAGTCTACGTGGGGGCGATCGACGTCTTGCTCACGGACTTGGTCATGCCCGGCATGAGCGGCGTGGGGGGCGCGTGGGAGGTTCTTGTGGAAAGACCCCCACAACCACGTGGAAAGAGATT
>CAZYWR010000698.1:0-7902 GCA_964651185.1 uncultured Polyangiales bacterium | reverse complement strand
GCAAGCCGACGCAGCGTCCGGCGGGGTCTCGGGTATGCACACGGTGGCGATCTTCTTTTGCCCTTCTGGACAATGCGGATCCGAGCAAGCAGCGAGCGCGCACGTGCTGACGATCGCGACGGCTGCGTAAAAAAACGTGTTGTGCATTGGAGACTCCGAGGGCGGATCGGTTCGGCGAGGCACCGCTGCGGTACCATTCCCGCGCAGCACGATTGCGCCGCCTTCTACGCATGGCAAGTGAACGCGTTTGACGGTCGTATGGATCACCCGTCGAGGTGGCCTACGAGTGAGCAAGCGAACGTCGGGGCGCCTGCTGCGAAGCCGGCTTCGGAGCCGTCAGTCTTCCGGGCCGCTCCCCTCGACATCGGCCATGCGCGTGTCCCCGCCCGCGTCGACCGTGCCGCCGAGGTAAGCCGCGCGGATGCGTTCGTCGGTCCGTAGCGCGGCAGCCGCTCCACGGAGGACGATTTCGCCGGTCGCCAGCACATAAGCGCGTTGGGCGGTGTCGAGGGCGAGGCGGGTGTTTTGTTCGACGAGCAGGATGGTCATGCCGGCGGCAGCGATCTCGCGGATCGCGGCGAAGATCTCGGCGACCAGCTTGGGGGCCAGACCGAGCGAAGGCTCGTCGAGTAAGATGAGCCTTGGGTCGGCCATGAGCGCGCGCCCGATCGCCAGCATCTGCTGTTCGCCGCCGCTGAGGGTGCCGGCATCTTGCGCGAGCCGCTCTCCGAGACGGGGAAAGAGCTTTTGCACGCGCGCGAGGCGCGCGCGCAATCCCTGACGCTCGCGCTTGAGGTAAGAGCCGAGCTCGAGGTTTTCGAGCACAGTAAGTCCAGTGAAGATGCCGCGGCCCTCCGGGACGAGCGCCACCCCGAGCGCGGCGACTTCGTGCGCGTCGAGCCGGGACACGTCACGGCCGAAGATCTGCACGCTGCCCTGGGCAGGGACGAGCCGCATCACGGCGCGCAAGGTCGTGCTCTTGCCGGCGCCGTTGGCGCCGATCAACGCCACGATCTCGCCGCGCGTAAGCGAGAGCGAGAGGCCGCGCAGCGCATGAATTCCGCCGTAGCTCACGGCCAGATTCGCGACGGAGAGCACCTGCTCGCTCATCGGGCGCGCTCCGCCGCTGCGTCGGGCGTGTAGTGTCCGGTAATGCAGTTGAAGAGCGTGGTCTTGCCCGCCCCGTTCGGCCCGATCAGCGCAAAGATCTGCAGCTCGGCGAGCTCGAAGCTCATGCTCGCGATCGCGCAGATGCCACCGAATCGCTTTCCACGCGCTCGAGCTTCAACCGCGCCGTGCTCATCGCGCACCACCGGAGACGCGCCGACGCGAGAAAGGCAGCGCCAGTTCGCGCGTGCCCAGGATGCCCTGCGGCCGAAACAGCATGAGGCAGAGCACGAGCGCGTAGGCAACCAAGCGGTACTGCGAGAGGCGGGATGGGCGGGGCGCAGGGGTGGGGGCACCATGAAGACCCTGCCGGTTCGGCGGGGTTTTGCGTTTCGAGGGGCTCGTTGCTTCATTGCGCCGCGCGATCCCCTCGCTGGCATCGGCAAAAAGATCGGCAACGAGATCGGCAGTTTGAATGTCATTCCTTGAGATTCCATAGCCATTGCAGTAGCTTGTGAAACGACAAGATCGGCAAAAACAGCGCCGAGCGTCAGCTTTGGCTATGCCCCTCGAGACCCCCGCCCGCATCGAACCTTGCTTACTCGAGTCGCTGCCCAGCGATCTCGTCGATGTCGTCGCCGAGCTCTCGAGTGCCGCCTCCAAGCTCGCCGCCCGCCTCCATCCCACCAGCGCTGCGAGCTTGGCAGAGCTCGTCCGCGTGATGAACTGCTATTACAGCAATCTCATCGAAGGACACAACACGCGCCCACGCGACATCGAGCGCGCCCTGTCCAATGATCTAGACCGCAACGAGAAGCGTCGCGAACTCCAGCTCGAAGCGCGCGCACACATCGTCGTGCAACGACAGGTCGATGCCCTCTGCCAAGCCGGCAGCTATGGCGAGCCTGCGTCGATAGAACGCATTCGCTGGCTACACCGCGAGTTCTACAAAGACGCGCCTGCGAGCATGCTCAACATCACGCACCACGACGGTGACTACGCGATGGTGCCTGGAGAGTTCCGGCACGAGTCTCGCCACGATGTGATGGTAGGGCGACACCTTCCTCCATCGAGCTCCCGCGTGCTCGACTTCATGACGTACTTCGAGCAACGCTACCGCTTCGAACGCCTCGGCACCTCCGCGCGCATCGTCGCCATGGCAGCTGCACATCACCGCCTGAACTACATCCATCCTTTTGTCGACGGCAACGGCCGCGTCAGTCGCCTGATGTCTCACGCCATGGCGCAACAAGCCGGTCTCGGCGCGCACGGCCTCTGGTCCATCTCACGCGGACTCGCCCGAGGACTCTCCGACGCTGGCGAGTACAAACGCATGATGGACGAAGCCGACATGCCCCGCCGCGACGACCTCGACGGCCGCGGCAACCTCTCGCTCGAGGCGCTCGTCAGCTTCGTGACTTGGTTCTGCAAGGTGGCGCTCGATCAGGTGACGTTCATGGCAGGCCTTTTCGATCTCGAGACGCTCGAAGAGCGACTGTCGCGATACGTGCAAACCACGCTGGGTTTCCAAGAAGAGATCGCCGCCATTGCGCTCGAGGTGCTGCGTCGCGGTGAGATGCCGCGCGGTGAGGCGGCGCGCGTCACCGGCAAGTCCGAACGAACGGCACGCGGCATGCTGGGAACGCTCTTGGAGGCCGGGCTCTTGGTATCGGATACCGCCAAGACTCCGGTGCGCTTGCGGTTTGTACTTGAGAGTGCGGATGTGTTGTTTCCGCGGCTGTTTCCTGCACAGGCTGGCGTGGCTGGGTGACAAAGAATCGGGCTTCACCGCTCACGAGAAATGACCCGGGTATGCTCGCGAGAAGTGACCCACCGGTCGTAATCGCCACGCCGTTCGCGGGTGCCGCGACGGAGCACGCTGCCTCGAAGCGGCAGCGACGGCGAGCAAGCGGCCGTGCAGTGTGTGCCGCAGATGGTTCGTTCCGCAGCGTCGCACGGGTGGTCGCCAGCGCGTGTGCAGCGCGGAGAGTTGTCAGTCTGAGCGGTGTAGAGCCTCGCACTCGGTCGTGATCCACCGTGTAGAGCCTCGCGCTTGGTCGTGATCCACCGGCGTAGACATCTCCCTCTGCGCACTCGTCGGAACGGCTGAGACGTTGGCCGAGTCCGGTGCGCAGATCGGGTGTGCGAGCGCGAGAGCGGCGCGTGGGTCAGCATCGGGGCGACGGAAAGGTTCGGCCCACGCCGTCTAGTCCACACGCGGGCCCATGTCGACAATGCAGATTCCGTGGAAGGTACCGGTCGCCGCCGTTCGGTATGTAGCCGATCACGCTTGGGAGCGCGCGGAGTTGTGTGCGTGCCCGTTTCATCCGGCGGGCGGGTGCGGCCTACAGCGGCTCGGAACGTATGGCCGGGTCACGCCAGTGGGGACGCGGGTGGCGCGCTGGCGCCCGACCGCTCGGAAATCCATCAGCCTTTTGCCGTCGTGAAAACATGAGGTGAAGGAGATGGCGGCGACGCCCTCGGCGGACCGAGAATCGGTTCGACCAAAAAACGCCCACGGTCCGTGGGAGGGAGTCGCCTATGAGCAGACGCTTCGCGATGTCGTACAACTTCGCCTTGTACGCGTCGGTCATCGCGCGCGTGGCGTACGCGCGCCGCTTCTTGGGCAGATGATCGCAGACATTGCGACGCTTGTGATTGCGGCATCGCTGCACGAGCGCCACATCCCCGAACACCGCATCAATGGCGGCACGGAGGCCTTTGCCGCCGTCGATCACGCAGAGGATGCGCTCCTGAATGCGCAGGCCACGAGCAAGCAACGGGCGAGGAAGAAGGCTTCGATCGGCCGCGTGATCTCGAGCCATCGGTGGCTCACCGACCTCCGCGGGTCGGTTCGACGCATTGCGGTAAGTCAGCGCTCCCGCACTTCCTGACTCAAGATAACGCCCATTATCGAACGTTAGGATCCAGGGCGGGCGTTGTCGCGCTTCTGTCCGCCAAAACGGCGACAAACCCCAGAACGCGCAGATTCAGTCAAACTTCTACACGAGACGCCGTGTCAGGGCGTTGTCACTCCTGGGGTGAATCACTCCCTGTCCATTCATGTCCCAGGGCTTACACTGTGCCGAGACTCAAGTTCGCAAACACCATCTACGCAACGCGGAGGCAAAGCAGTCGGGCAATGGCAAACGGCGGATGCACCTTTGAGCACGGCGTCAATATCGGCTTGATATTGCCCCGCGGCCGTCGCACTTATAGCACCCGAAGTCGGACAGAACAGCGCGCATGGATATTCACAAAGGTCGCCTTCGCCTGCAGCAACACAATCACTATCCGCCTTACAACTCCGATCATAGTTGGATGCATGAAACGGATACGAACTGCCGTCCGCTATACAAGCAGCAAGCTGCTTGGTGCAACATTCTATGCCTTCCTCCGTGCTGCCCGGACCGCAGTTCTCCCCGTTGCCTTCGAGGCAGCCGCCTGTGCCTTGCTTGAGGCACTTGCCACCCGAAGCTACGCAGCCGTTGGCTGCCGTCGAACCTGAGTCGGTGCCGCTGCCAGCAGCATCGGCTCCGATGGTCCCATCGTTGCCGGCGCCCGCCGAATTGGTGGAGCGAGTACCCGATGCGCCCGCTAGCGAATCGATGGGGCTGGTGCCGGAAGCGGTTGAACTGTCACAGGCGAGCAATTGCGCGAACGAAATCGCGACCAATGTCGTGAGAGCCTTCGGCTCCTCGAGGAGTCCCATGTTGCCTCCGTTTGTCATTCTGGCTCACGACCGAGATTCATAACTCAGTCCACCGATGGGGAGAACAACCGGATGGAGCTATCGATCCGCACACGCAAGAACGCGGCCAAACCCAGCATCGGTAACGCACGGCTTTGGACGTGCCGGGATGTGCCACGAGCACAAACGTGCGTGACGCTGTTGTGTTCGTGCGTGATATTGGTGCGAGACACTGCAACGTAGACGTGTAGGGGCGCGACCGCGAGACCCCGGCGAGAACAAGCCATCCGCGTCGGCCGGGAGCCAAAAGTGGACGCTTCGGCGCCGGCCGGCACGATTAAACGCTGCGCTCCGCGCGCCCGGAAGGCGCGAGCTGGCGCGCTGAAAAGCAGCGACCCATCAGGCGCGCGCAATACCCTGGACGCGGCGTTCAGTACGATTGAACGAATCGACGACATTTGCAACCGTTCCGTTGCTGGATTGACCATACGCAAGTGTTTGATTAAGGAGTTCACCACAGTAAGGTCGATATAGGAATCGGTCGCGTAGTCGTGCGAATTAGCATTGCTGTCCAGTACAGTTCCCTCCATCCATATGTCTTGGAAATTTGAGAGTGAGCCGTCAGTGCGGTAAACAGATTGTTCGGGGCGCTGGTACCATAGTGCCTGAGGTAATTCCCGTCGTGACGTTCTCGATCCAGCCACACCCGTAGCTGCCGCTGCTCGAAAAGTTACCGGGACAAGGTGAACCGGAGGACCAGGCCTCGACGAGCACTTCGTCGTTGTAGTTCACGCTAGGCGAGCTCATCCATTGCGTGCCGCTTGTCCAATATTCAAACCATGGCGCGCGAGGTCGTGCTCTTGCCGGCGCCGTTGGCGCCGATCAACGCCACGATCTCGCCGCGCGTAAGCGAGAGCGAGAGGCCGCGCAGCGCACGAATTCCGCCATAGCTCACGATCAAATTCGCGACGGAGAGCACCTGCTCGCTCATGGGGCGCGCTCCGCCGCTGCAGTCTCTTGACCCAAGTACGCCTCGAGCACCGCCGGGTGCTCGCGCACGTAGGCCGGCGTGCCGGCTGCGATGGTCTCCCCATGATCGAGGCAATGCACGTACTCCGAGGCGCCCATCACCACGCGCATGTTGTGCTCTACCAGCAGGACCGAGAGGCCGAAGCGATCGCGCAGCCACTTGATCTGTTCGGTCAGCTTGTCGGCTTCATGGGAGTTAAGGCCCGCGGCGGGCTCGTCGAGCAAAAGCAGCTTCGGCTCCAGCATCAGCGCGCGCGCGATCTCCAGGCGGCGCTGCGAACCGTAAGGGAGCGACGCCGCCGGCTCGCGCTCGAGCGCCGCGAGCTCGAACAGCTCGAGCAGCTCCTTGGCGCGAGTGAACAGCGCACGTTCTTCGCGCGCGTACGCTGCACTACGCAGCACCGCGCCCAGCATGCCTGCGCGCGCGCGATGGTGGGCGGAGACCAACACGTTGTCGATCACGCTCATCTCGGCGAACAGTCGTACGTTCTGGAAGGTGCGCGCGATGCCGGCCAGCGCGATCTGATGCGGCTTCTTGCCGACCAGCGATCTGCCGCGAAAGCGCACGTCGCCCGCATCGGGCGTGTAGTGCCCGGTAATGCAGTTGAAGAGCGTGGTCTTGCCCGCTCCATTCGGACCGATCAGCCCGAAGATCTGCCGCTCCGCCAGCTCGAAGCTCACGCGCGCGATCGCGCAGATGCCGCCGAATCGCTTTTCCACGCGCTCGAGCTTCAACAGCGCCGTGCTCATCGCGCACCACCGGAGACGCGCCGACGCGAGGAAGGCAGCGCCAGTTCGCGCGTGCCCAGGATGCCCTGCGGCCGAAACAGCATGAGACAGATGAGCACGAGCGCGTAAGCAACCAAGCGGTACTGCGAGAGATCGCGCGTGAGCTCGAGCGTGACCCCCACGAAGACAGCGCCGAGCACCGCGCCGCTGACGCTCCCTAATCCGCCCGCGATGATCATCACCACCATCTCGATCGACTTGTCGAACTTGAAGTCGTCAGGGCGGATCGTACTCTGCAGGTGCGCGAACAGTCCGCCCGCCACGCCCGCCGCCGCCGCGCTCACGACGAACGCGAGCACCTTGTAACGCGTGGTCGGAATGCCGGCCGCTTCGGCGGCGATCTCGTCGTCGCGAATGGCAGCGAGCGCGCGCCCGTAGCTCGAGTAAGTAAGGTTCGCGATCAAGACGATCACCAGCACCGCCAACGATGCAACCCAGAAGAAGTTCGTGTAGAGAGGCAGCCCCAGCACGCGCCCGCCCGAATAGCCGGTGGCACCGCCGAGCCACTCGGCGTTGTTGAACAGCAGACGGATGATCTCGCCGAAGCCGAGCGTGACGATCGCCAGGTAGTCGCCACGGAGGCGCAGGCTGGGCACGCCGACCAAGAATCCCGCGCTCGCGGCCGCCAACGCTCCGAACGCGAGCGCAGGCACGAACACCGACGCCACTTGAAGGAGCCCGAGCTGACCTGGGCCGCCAAAGAACGCTTCTTCCAGGCGGATCACGCCGTACGCGGTCGCATACGCGCCGACCCCCATGAAGCCGGCGTGTCCGATCGAGAACTGACCGGTGGTGCCGTTGATCAGGTTCAGCCCGACCGCGAGGATGGCGTTGATGCCGCACAAGAGCACGATACGGAGCACGTACTCGATCACGTGCTCTTCGAGCCACCAGCCGAGACCGTAGAACACCACGAGCAAAGCGACCACGAAAGCGGCTCGCTTGCGCCACATGGTCAGACCTTCTCGATCTTGGCGCTGCCGAGCAGACCTTCCGGCCGCACCAACAACACGCCGATCAAAATGGAAAAGGTGATGGCGTCGCGGTAGTCCGCCGACAGGTACCCAGCAGTGAGCTGCTCCGCCACGCCGATGAGTAAGCCTCCTGCGGCCGCACCCATGACATTGCCGATCCCTCCGAGCACGGCCGCGACGAACGCCTTCAGGCCGACCAGCACGCCCATCAAGGGTTCGATCTTGGTCTGGTCGAGCCCGAACAGAATGCCGCCTGCGGCGGCCAAAGCCGAGCCCACGGCGAAGGTGAGCGCGATCACCCGGTCCGCCGAG
>CAZYWR010000697.1:0-1670 GCA_964651185.1 uncultured Polyangiales bacterium | reverse complement strand
GCTCGAGGACAAGACCTTCAGCGCGAAGGTCGAGCGCCGGGCCATCGAGCCCGAGGTGGAGCTCGGGGCCGTGCTCTACCCGGTCACCTTACTCGTGGACAACCCGGAGCGGCTGCTCTTGCCCGGCATGACGGCCCGCGTGCTGATGGACGTGAAGGAGCTGAAGGGCGCGCTGGCCGTGCACGAGGCGGCCCTGCGCTTCGTGCCCGAAGATTCAGAGCCCGCGGCTGCCCGCTCGCGCGTGTTTCGGCTCGTGGCGCCCGACAAGCTCGAGGCGGTGCCGGTGCGCGCGGGCATCTCGGACGGCATGTACACCGCGGTCGAGCCCATGAACGGGGCGACCCTGCACGAGGGCGATCCGCTCGCGATCGGCTTTGCGCGGCCCGACCAGGGCACGCGCGGCCCGCGCGTCACGCTCGGCGACAAGAAGTGAGCTCATGGCGAAGCCGCTGATCGAGGTGCGCGAGATGTACAAGGACTACGGCGCGGGCGACACGCGCGTGCCGGTCCTGCGCGGCGTCGACTTCGCCATCGACGCGGGCGAGATCGTGGCGCTGATGGGGCCGAGCGGCTCCGGCAAGTCCACGTTGCTCAACATCCTCGGCTGCCTCGACCGGCCCACGCGCGGCGTCTACCAGCTCGGAGGCCGCAACGTGTCGGCGCTCTCGCGCGCGCAGCAGGCCTGGGTGCGGCTGCATTATCTGGGGTTCATCTTCCAGTCGTTTCATCTGCTCTCCGACAGCACCGTGCTCGAGAACGTCGCGGTGCCGCTGTTTTACGCCGGCGTCGGGCGCGCGGAGCGGGAGGGCCGGGCCATTGCGCTGCTCGAGCGCGTCGGGCTGAAGGAGCGCCTCGGGCATCGGCCGAACGAGCTTTCGGGCGGGCAACGCCAGCGCGTGGCGATCGCGCGCGCGCTCGTGAACCGCCCCCAAGTGCTGCTCGCGGACGAGCCGACCGGCGCCCTCGATACGGCGACCGGCGTCGAGGTGCTCGCCTTGTTGCGCGAGCTGCACAAAGAGACCGGGCTGACCATGCTGCTCGTCACCCACGACGAAGAGGTCGCCGAGGTGGCACATCGCACCATCTACGTGCGCGACGGGCGCGTGGTCCCGCGCGAGGAGGTCGTCCATGCGGTTGGCCATCCCTGATTCGGTGCGCATGGCGCTGCAGGTGCCGCTGCGCAATCCCGGGCGCAGCTCGCTGACGGCGCTCGGCCTCGCCATCGGCGTGAGCGCGTTCATCGCCATGGTGAGCTTCGGGCGCGGCGCGCGCGGCTCGGTGGTGTCGCAGTTCGAGACGCTCGGGAGCAACCTCATGCGCGTGAAGCGCGGCGGCGGCGAGGCGCAGCCCACGCCGATCACGATGGCGGAAGTCGACGCGCTCAAACGCGAGTCGACCACGCTCGCCTACGTCGTGCCGGTCGTGGAGCGCGTGTTCGACGTCACCCGCGACGGCCGGCGCGCGCGCACGCTCGTGCGCGGCACGACCCCCGAGTTCACGCGCGTGCGCGAGGAGCCGATCACGCGGGGCGGCCCGTTCGACGCGCGCGACGAGCGCGAGCGCGCCAAGGTGTGCGTGATCGGCATGACCATCGTGCGCGCGCTCTTCCCGGGCCAGGAGCCGCTCGGCTCCGTGATCAACGTAGGCGGCTCGCTGCCCTGCCGCGTGAT
>CAZYWR010000696.1:0-3332 GCA_964651185.1 uncultured Polyangiales bacterium | reverse complement strand
GGATCGGCAGCGCCGGCAGTGTGGCGTCCGGGCGTATCGCTTACACATTGGGTCTGCACGGTCCTGCGATCACGGTGGACACGGCTTGCTCATCATCGCTGGTCGCGCTCCACCTGGCCTGTCAGTCGCTCCGACAGGGCGAGTGCGATCTCGCGCTCGCAGGCGGCGCCGCGATCATGGTGACGCCGCGTCTCTTCATCGAGTTCAGCCGGCAGCGCGGGCTCGCGCCGGACGGCCGCTGCAAGCCGTTCTCGGCCAAGGCGGACGGCACGGGTTGGGCGGAAGGTGTGGGCGTACTGCTGCTCGAGCGGCTCTCGGACGCGGAGCGCAACGGCCATCGGGTGCTGGCGCTGGTGCGCGGCTCGGCGGTCAACCAAGATGGGAAGAGTCAGGGTCTGACGGCGCCGAACGGTCCGGCGCAAGAGCAGGTGATCCGTCAGGCGCTGGCGAACGCAGAGCTGTCTGCGAGCGACGTGGACCTGCTGGAGGCGCACGGGACGGGCACGACGCTGGGCGATCCGATCGAGGCGCGCGCCTTGCTGTCGACGTACGGTCAAGGGCGCTCGGCGGAGCGTCCGGCGCGGCTCGGTTCGGTGAAGTCGAACTTGGGGCACACGCAAGCGGCGGCGGGCGTGGCGGGCGTGATCAAGCTGGTGCTGGCGCTCGAGCACGAGCTGATGCCGAAGAACCTGCACGCGGAGGAGCCGACGCCGCACGTGGACTGGGCAGCGGGCGGCGTGGCGCTGTTGCGCGAGTCGGTGCCGTGGCAGGCGAACGGGAGGCCGCGGCGGGCGGCGGTGTCGTCGTTCGGCGTGAGCGGCACCAACGCCCACGTGATCCTCGAGGAGCCGCCGGCCGCGCCGAACGGCCGCTCGCAGCACGACGAGACCGTGCCGAGACCGCTGCCCTTCGTGATCACCGCGAAGACGGAAGCGGCGCTGCACGCACAAGCGGAACGGCTGCGCGACCATTTGGCGGCCCACGACCAGCTCTCGCTCCTGGACGTGGCGCATTCGCTGGTCGCGACGCGCACTCCCTTCGAGCAGCGCGCGCTGATCGTGGCCTCGGCGCGGGACGAGCTGCTCGAGGCGCTGCGGGCCGTGGCAGAGGGCGAGACGTGCGCAGCGGCGCTCGTGCGCCAAGCCAAGGCGAACGGCAAAGTGGTGTTCGTCTTTCCGGGACAGGGCGCCCAGTGGCTCGGGATGGCGCGCGACCTGATGGCGAGCTCCGCCGTGTTCGCGGAGCAGATGCGCGCTTGTGAGCGCGCCTTGGCGCCGCACGTCGCATGGTCGCTGCTCGAGGTGCTCGCTTCCGACGACGAGCGGACGCTCGAACAGGTCGACGTCATCCAGCCCGTGCTGTTCGCGATGATGGTCGCGCTGGCGGCGGTTTGGCGCGCGCACGGCGTGGAGCCGGACGCAGTGGTGGGCCACAGTCAAGGCGAGATCGCGGCGGCGTACGTGGCCGGAGCTCTGTCCCTCGAAGACGCGGCGCGGGTCGTGGCGCTGCGCGCGCGCGCGCTCACCCGCTTGAGCGGGCGCGGCGGCATGGTGGCAGTGGATCTCGGCGTCGAAGCGCTTCGCGAACGGCTCGAGCGCTTTGGCGGGCGCTTGGCGATCGCCGCCGTGAACAGCCCGGACGCGTGTGTCGTCTCGGGAGACGCGCAGGCGATCGACGCGTTGCTCGAGGAGCTCGCGGGCGCGCAGATCCTGGCCCGCCGCGTGCGCGTCGACTACGCGTCGCACTGCGCACATCTGGACGAAGTCCAAGACGAGCTCCTGGAGGCGCTGTCCGCGATTCGGCCGGGTCCGACGCAGATCGCGCTCTACTCGACGGTGCGCGCCGAGGTCATCCCCGGGACGGCGCTGGACGCGGCTTACTGGTTCGAGAACGGCCGCACCACGGTTCGCTTCCTAGAGGCCGTGCAAGGTCTGCTCGCCAGCGGCCACCGCCACTTCGTGGAAGTAAGTCCGCATCCCGTGTTGACGCAAGCGCTGGAGCACACAGCCGGCGTCGCGCAAGAGCAGGTGGGGGTCGTCGGCACCTTGCGGCGCGACCACGGCGGCCTGGGGCGCTTCTTGCTCTCGCTCGGAGAGCTGCACGCGCGCGGCCGCGAGCTCGACTGGAGCCGCGCGATCGCGGGCGGACGAAGCGTCGCGCTGCCGACCTACGCGTTTCAGCGCGAACGCTACTGGCTCGAGCGCGATCCGGACGCGGGCGCGGGCGACGTCGAAAGCGCAGGGCTCGCGTCGGCGGCTCATCCGCTGCTCGGCGCGAGCGTCATGCTCGCCGACGGCGACGGCGCCCTGTTCACGGCGCGTCTGTCGTCCGCGCGGCAGGGCTGGCTGTTCGGCCATTCCGTGCACGGTCAGCCCATCCTCGCGGCCAGCGCGATCTTGGAGCTGGCTTTGGCGGTCGCGCAACGCTTGGGTCTGAGCACGCTGGAGGAGCTGACGCTGGAGGCCCCGCTCGTGCTCGCCGAGGGAGGCGTGCAGCTCCAGCTCTCGGTCAGCGCGCCCGACGAACGAGGCGCGCGCGCGTTCGCGCTGTACGCGAGGCAGGAGGACGCGCAGGACCAAGCATGGACGCGCCACGCGAGCGGGACGCTCAGCGCGTCGAGCGGCGCGCTGGACGATCGCGAAGCGTCCGAGCTCATGCGCGCATGGCCGCCCGAGGAGGCCTCGTCGCTGCCTCTCGCCGGGCTCTACGAGCGGCTGTCCGCCGCAGGCGTGGAGTACGGCGAAGCCTTTCGCGGTCTGCGCGCGGCCTACCGCCGCGGGAACGAGCTGTTCGCCGAGGTGAGCTTACCCGCCGGCGTGCGCAAGGAGGCGGGACGATACGGCATCCATCCGGTGTTGCTCGATGCGGCGCTGCAAGCGCTCGCGATCGGCGCGGCAGGCCCAACAGACAGCGCGCGGGAGCGCGAAGGTTCCGCGGCGACCATGCCGTTCGCGTGGGAAGGCGTGCGGCTCGAGGCGGAAGGGGCCGCGGAGCTGCGCGTGTGCTTGCAGGCCAGCGCTCCCGACCGCGTGTCGCTCGTGTTGGCGGATGCGACGGGCGCGCTCGTCGGTCGCGTCGCCGCCCTGCGTACCCGACCCGTGCCCGCTGCACCCGCGCGCGCGGCGAGCGTGGAAGGCGCGATCTATCAGGTCGAGTGGACGCCGATCGCGCTTCCCGCTGGCGCGCTCAGTTGGGCGTGCTTGGGCAGTGCCGTGGAGCTCCCGCGGGGGCTGCCAGAGCCGTCGCGCTGCTACGACGATCTGCGTGCGCTGCGCGCCGCGCTCGACGCGGGAGATCAGCTGCCTGACGTGATCGTGCTGTGCGCGCGCGTC
>CAZYWR010000695.1:0-6829 GCA_964651185.1 uncultured Polyangiales bacterium | reverse complement strand
AGGTCTGGCCGTCGTGCGCGTGCAGGCGGTCGAGGAGCTTGCGGCGCCCGGGATCGGCCAGCGCCTTGAAGAGCAGATCATCTGCGACGCTCATGGCGCGAACAATATGCAAGCAATCGCTTGCCTGTCAAGCGAGTGCGCGAAGGCATTCCCATCGGGGCATCATCGACCTGGTCACCACGTGATAGATCGTTTCACCGGTATCGCGGCGATAGGCACGCAGACGAACGGACGCGCCAGATCCGCGAGGAAGTGCCCCGCGCGGCTTTGTGGCAGCGCGCCCTGTTGCGCGCCACGCATGCGAAAGATCATCGCCGACCTCGCGACCGCGAGTCGCGCTCGAAACGCGGGACGCGCCGCAGGCGTTGGCACGGCCCGCGCGCTCACAGCCGGACCGCCTCCCGACGAACGCCACCGCTGGTGCGAGAGAACACCCAAGCCGTTCGCGGCGCCTCGCCCTCGATCACGAAATGCCCGATCGGCCCGAAGAACGTCGCGCATTCCTCCGCGCTGCAGGTAGGCAAGAACGTCCGCAACACGCGCGGGTCGTAGAAGCGAAAATACACTTTCTTCGCGCCCTCTCCTTCCACCAACAGGAACTTACGCAGCTGCCTGCGCACGCTCTTGAAGTCCGCCTGCGCGAACAGAAAGCAACCGAGGCTCTGGCCCCAATGCTCGCGCACCAGGGCCTCGGTCAGCCGCGACATAGGCGGAAGCTCGACCAGGTAGGGCGCGACCTCGGCGTAGCGCTCTGCCTCGGGCCCATCGTACAGCGAGTAGTACACCTCGCCGTGCGTGAGGAGCAGTTGCATGACGCGAGGCGCGCGCGCTGCGTCGAGCAATGCGAACAAGGGCATCGGTGTTTCGCGCAAGAAGTGCAACACCCTCTCCTGCTGCGCAAGCGTAAGGCCAAGGGGAGCGCCCGCGTCCGCCGGTTCGACCGGCTCGATGACGGCCTGCGCCGCCGCGACTTGGAACACCGTGGCGCCGGCCGCGATCAAGTCGCCTTCTGCCAAGAAGGCTTCTGTGACCTTCTTTCCGTTCAGGCGAATGCCGGCCTCTCCGCTCAGATCGTGCAGGGCGCAGAGACCGCCGCCACAGCCCGTGTTACGCAGCGCGTCGACGAAGCAACGGCGCTCACAACGCGCATGCTTGACGAGCTGCTGACTGACATCGTGGATGGTGCACGCGCCCGCTTGTGCGCGCAGCGCGAAGTGCACGGGCGCGAGATAGCGATCCGGCACGCTGAGCTGGTTTTTCTCCGCGAGCCTGCCCACGGTGACGGTCTGGCCAGCGGCAACAGCGATCCTGCGCCCTTCCTGTTCGCCGGCCACGATGGTGAGCTTCAACGCGGGCATGTCACCGACCAGCCCTGCAGATGCACCGCATTCCAAGCGCCCCTCGTCATCTCAGTCTGCTCTCTGCTCGGGAGCCATGCGCTCGTACTCGATGGTGACGCGTCTCAGATCGCTCGCGTCGGGCTCACGACAAGGAATGCGGGCACGCCATACTTGATAGAACACTCCCTCGTCGGGAACGAACACGAGTGTATCGAGCGGCGCGAACAGCGGCTCCGCGCGTTGACCCGCCGTGCGCTCGACGTGCACCTTCGGCCGCAGGCACGGCAGAAAGAAGCGCAGCGGCTCTGACCCCCGCCGCACGTGCCTCAACAGCACCTCTTCATTGCCCCGCAGATAGCCTTCCACCTGCAGGTTCGGGTGCGCGCCGTTGTAGAAATCGAAGCGAAAATCCGCGGGCGGGAGGGGGCAGCGCGCTTTGCGCCAGACCTCGTCGTACGTTCCGAGATACTTACGGCGTGGCAGGCCCGCGCGCGGATAGAACCCGCATCCGGTGGGGAGCGGCCGCGCGTCCCAGCCCCCAATCATCTCGGCCGGGTTCTCGAGGTTCGGTAGCTCCTTTCCATGCACCGAACGTACGGTCTTCTGCGCGATCAAGCCGCGACCGAACGGGTTGAGCGGTGAGTGCACGAGCTCGGGCTCGTCCCATCCGCCGAACGCGCGCTCGTAGCGCAGCGGCATCGCCTCGAACTCCAAGGGCCCCACCATCCCGGGCTGAGACGAATCACTGCCCAAAGACCACCTGCGATCACCGACCACACGGATCACCTGCTCGGTGCGTCCGACCCGAATCACCACGTCGAGCGCCGCCGCCCGCTTGCCGCGGCTCGGATAGGCGGAGCCGACGAGCACGATATCGGCGCGCGGCTTGAAGGGCGCCAGATCCGACTCGAACTTCAGCAAGCCATCCAGCTTGTCGGGATCGTACGGCACGTCCTGGGTGAGCAGCGCGCGCTGCTCCGCCGCGACGGGCGCCGCCACGCGGGCATCGGGCAGGCAAAAGGTCGCCTTGATGACGACCGTCGCGAACGGTTCACCCGGCGACGCCGTGCCCAACGTGGTCGCGACCGGGAAGTCGCGCGCGTTGCGAATCTCCATGGACAGCCTACGGACAGATCTCGACGAAGGGTGCGCCGCTCGCGGCGGCCTTCTTGAGCGCCTGATGTTGCGGCGGGCCGCCGTCGCCGATGAGCACCGTGGGAAAGCCGGCGGCGATGGTCCCGCCGTGCGCCGTCAGGTCGCCCATGCGCGCAGCGGGCGCGCCGCCGATCATCACGGCCGCGGAGCCCATGGCGATGACGTCCGGCGGTCCCACGCACACCGCCATGTCGCCGACGCGGGCGGCCGGCGTGCCGCCGATGAGCACCGTGGGACATCCCATCGAAATGGGCGCGCCGACGTGCGGTACGGGCGGCGCACCCGGCGTCACCATGGGGCAGACGTGCATGTCTCCTACGCGCGCAGCCGGCTTGGTCATCACTGTTCTCCCAATCTCGATGCCTGTCTTATCGCACGCGCAGAGGAGCTTTGGCAGCACCGCTCAGGGTGAGCTGCGATCCGCCAGAAAATGGCGGTGAACTCGACGCTTCACGTCTTGAAATCGGCCTCTAACAACCGATCTTGATCACGGCCCCGGAGACCTGCGTCTGAGTCTGACCCATGATGCTGACTTTCAGACCGCCCAACGTCGTACCCGCCGGGTCGCACTTGAGATTGTTGGTGCTCGTCCCCGCGGACACTTTGAGTCCGACCAGCTCGATGGTGCCGTCGCTTTTCATCGAAATGGACGAGGCGCCGCACACAAGCTTGATCTCTTGGCTCGCTTGGAGCTGAAGCTTGCCCCCGCTCGCGCCGTAAATTTTGACCTGATCGTTCTTCAACTGCACGTCGCCTTGCGTCTGCACGTACACGCTGTCGTTCAGCACGAACTTCGTCTGCTCACCCGAGCCCTGCGCGATCGCAAACTGATCTTGGCTCTTCTGCGTGTACTTCTTGGACACCTTCGTGGTCTTGTGTCCGTCCGAGACGGTGCAGTTGTCGTCGCCGGTGCTGACGGTGACCTCGCGCCCCTTGCCCACGGTGTGCTTCTGTTGCTCGCCCACCTCGAGCACCTCGTCCTTGCTGATCGTGGTCTTGCGATCGCCGTGGATCGTGTTCTGCTCGCCGCTGTCGCCGGATCCGCCTACCTCTTTGGTGCGCTTGCCGCCGACCGTCAGGCTCTGGCTCCCGCCGATCGACTCGCTCTGGCTCTTGTCGACGGTGTTCTTTTGGTTTTCGTGGACCAACGTGCTGTGGTCGTGCTCGACCACCTCGTCGAAGTCTCGCTGCGCGTGCACGTAGATGCGCTCTTTGCCGTCTGCGTCTTCGAAGCACAGCTCGTTGAACCCCTTGCCGCTCGGGCTCGATTGCGTCTTGATGTAGCTCTTCGTCTTCTCCGCTGGCTGCTCGTAATGCGGGCGGTTGAGCCCGTTGTAGACGCAGCCCGTCACCAGCGGCTGACTGGGATCGCCGTCGAGGAAGCTGACGATCACCTCCATGCCGATGCGCGGCACGAACATGAAGCCCCAGCCATTGCCAGCCCAGTTCTGCGCCACGCGCAAGAAGCAGGTGACGGTCGTGTCGTTCGCGCCCGGCTCGCTCCGATCCCAGGCGAGCTTCACCTGGATGCGACCGTGCTCGTCCGTATGGATGTCGTCGGCACCGGCGGCGACTTCAGGCTTCCCATCCGGCCCCACCACGCGCGCGGATTGGATGCCGTAGACGCGCGGCGGGCGGCGTCGCGGCGGGCGGTACGGCAGCGTCATACGGCGACAGCGAAAGCTGTTGCTGTAGTCTTCCAGATGGCTGACCGCGTGCTCGGTATTGCGCGCGTCGCGGCCCCCAGCTTGGACGGATAGCACGAGCCAGTCGCCGTCGAGCTCCTGCGACACGCCGCGCACGCTCACCTTCTGGCCGGGCATGAGCCCGATCACGTTACCCTGGCCGCGCGCCTCCGCGGCCAGCCCCTGCACCAGCTCCCAGCGCAAGCGGGCCTGTACTTCGGTGTCGAACTTCGCAAACTTCTTGTCAGCGTAGCCCCAGAACGTGACGTCGTAAGGTTCGTAGCGCGGTCGCTCGCCCGGCTCTTCACTGGGCAGCGACTTCTGCTCGGGCACATCTGGATTGGTCCAGTTGTATTCGCGTATGCTCAGGCTGGTCGGGGCCACGCTCGTCCGCTCGCTGAACTCCGTGACCGCCTGCCAGTAGGTCGTGCCGTCGTGCCCGAGCTGCATGGGCAGCTCGTCGCCGTCTTCGCCGAAGTCGGCCTCGAGCGCGTCGTCATTCGCGTCGAGCAGGACCAAGAGCTCTCCTTGGTCGCCGACCTCCCCGTGCTCGAAGCAGTGCCAGATGCCCTCCTCCGCCATCAGCCGCAGCACGAACTCCAGATCGGTCTCGCGATACTGCACGATGTACTCGCGCGTCGGGTAGTCCGCACGGCGCAGGCGCTGCACGTGTTTGCGCCCGTACGGCTCGAGCGCGGGGCCGAGCACGAGATCCAGCACCTCGGGCACGCTCTTCTCTTGAAAGATGCGGCTATCGAAGCGCTGCTGGAGCGCCTCGAGGGCAGGCACGACTTTGACGCTCACCGCGTTCGCCGATTGAGCGCGCCCGCTCACGCGGATCTGACTCACGATCCCGTGCACGAAGCGGCGCACTTGGTCGCGTTCGATAGTGAGCGTGCAGGCTTGACCGAGTAGCGCCGCCGCGTCGTCGCCCTCGTCGCTCACCAAGCTCAGCTCGAGCGTGTAGTTCGCCGACAGGATCTCGTGAAGACTCGCCTGCGAGACGAGCCAATGCGCTCGTGGATCGGCGCGCGTTTCGAAGTGGTAGGCCACCCGACTGGGCTCGCGCGCGCCCGACAAGACGCTGCGCGCAGCCTCCCCCAAGCTCGAAACGCTCGCCCCGAAGCTCGCAGCGCGCTGTGCACCTTCCGCCGGATCCCGTAGTGCCATGGCTCTCCTGACGTCGTCGAAGACGCCTCCGACGCATCCCGCAACTGCGCGGAAGCTATCATGCCCGCCGATCCCCTACGGGTGACGGCCCGCTGCTCTCACCCCATGGTGGGACTGGACGCCCAGGCTCGCCGGGCGCGCGGCCCTGGACAGATGGCAAAACGTTCAGCGCTAGAGAGGGCGCTCGCTTTTCTTCGACGGCCCCGCCTTTCCCTGGCAACCCACGGGAAACACGCGGAGGAAAACAGGGCCATGCCAGCTTCCACCAGATTTCGCTTTGTCGTAGGTCTCGGTTTGTGGGCTGGGCTCGGCGCCGCGCTCGGTTGCGGCGACGAATCCAACGAAAGCGGCGATCCGGAGTCGAACGACGCGCTCCAGACCGAGGACCTCAAGAAACATGCCGATGCGGGTTCGAGCCCCTCGCAGCAAGTCTGCGGCGGCCTGCTCGGCAAGGCGTGCAGCGCGACCGAGTTCTGCGATTATCCCAGTTCAGCGATGTGCGGGATCGCGGACGCAACCGGGGTATGTACCCCACGTCCCGAAGTCTGTGCTTTGATCTACGCTCCGGTCTGCGGCTGCGACGGCAAGACCTACAGCAACGGCTGCATTGCAAACGCCGCAGGGGTGAGCGTGATGAGCGAGGGCGCGTGCCCAGGTGAAGCCGACGCGGGCGGCGGCTCTTCAGGTTCGAGCGATGCTTCGTGCGGCGGCCCGGCCGGCCAACAGTGCGGGGGGTTCGCCGGCCTGTCGTGTCCGGCGGGGCAGTTCTGCGACCTCGAGCCGGCAGTGGGTGGGCGTGGTTGCGACGTCGCCGACGCGAGCGGCGTGTGCCAACCGATCCCGCAAGTCTGCACGCTCGAGTACGCGCCAGTCTGCGGCTGCGATGGCAAGACGTACGGCACCGCCTGCGCGGCGCATGCGGCGGGCGTCTCGGTCGCCCAGCTCGGTGAGTGCGCAGTCACCGATGGCGGCACCCCCGGCTCGGACGGCGGGCAGGCGCGCATCTGCGGAGGGCTCCTCGGCGCATCGTGCGCGGACGGCGAATTCTGCGACTTCCCCATCGAGGCCCAATGCGGCGCGGCAGACGCCACCGGTGTCTGCGAGACGCGGCCCGAGATCTGTTACGATCTCTACGCGCCCGTCTGCGGCTGCGACGGTAAGACCTACGCAAACGACTGCGTCGCCCACAGCGCCGGCGTCTCGATCGCGAGCAAGGGCGAGTGCGCGACCGAGCCGAGCGCAAACTGCAATCAGCGAGACGTGCTGTGCAAGCGCGCGGCTCCGTTCTGCCCGCAGGGCCAAGTCCCGTCGGTCGTCGGCAGCTGCTACGGACCGTGCGTTCCCGTCGATCAGTGCGCGCCCTGAGGCGAGGTCCCCTTGGCCGCCGCGAAGGGACGTCCGCGGCAGGCGGTATGCGCACGCCGGTGTCCGAGCTCGCGCTGACCTGACTCTGACGCCCTGTCGCGCGTGCGGCGATAT
>CAZYWR010000694.1:0-1778 GCA_964651185.1 uncultured Polyangiales bacterium | reverse complement strand
CGCGCGATCGATCGGGCGATCCGTGCGTGCGCCGCGCCGCTGCGCCGCGCCGCAGGCGGCGAGCGCGCAGAGCGCGAGGGCGAGCCAGACGCGTCGTCGCGCCATCGAGATCGAGCCGCTTTTCCCTGTCGCGTGCGCCATCAACGGGCCTCCCGCGCGAACGCGATGCGCTGGCGAAGCAGCCCCTCGGCCTGCTCCACGAAATGGCGAAAGTCGCCGTAGTCTTTGGGCGCGACGCGCTTCACTGCGAGCGTGAACGCGGTCTTGCAGACCACGTTTTGCCCGCGCTGCTCGTGGTGCATGCTGAGGCTCCCGAAGCGGCTCTTCACCTCGCCGCCCGGCGCCACGGCGCGCACCTGAAAGCCCGGTGGCGGGCGGATCGTGCGCTCTTCTTGGTATGCCCGCGGCACGCCGAGGTCGAGCGCGTAGCGACGCGTCGGGGTGCTGGCGAGCTCGCGCAGCAGATCGCTGAGCGTGCTCGGGGCGATCCGGAGCTCGTCGCCTTCCGGTCGCGCCAAGAGCGGCGCCTTGAGCCGATAGCTGAGGGTCACGTCGCGCTCGATGTCTTCCAGACCGGAGAACGCTTGGCTCTCGAGAGACAGGCCGGGGTAGCTGCCGGAGAGCTGGCGCTCGAGCCGGTCGCGCTGCGTGCCGGGCGCCTGGAACGCGCTGCGATAGCGCGCCGCTTCAGTGCCCGCGATCCGCTCTTCGGCGCTCAAGCTGCCCGCGCCGTCCTCGTTCAGCGCGATGTTCAGGGTACGCGTGCGCAGGTTGGTCTCCGCCGGCAGCACCGGCGTTTGGCGCAGCTCGGCCGAGTCGGGCCCCACCACCAAGACCATCACGCCTTGATCGCCCGCCGGCAGCTCGCGCGTGCCGCTGTGCTCCGCCGTGCCGTCGAGGTACAAGTCGAGCGCGGGAACGTACGCGATCGCGTGGTCGAATACCGCGAGCGAGGCCGGCTCGGGCGCGATCGCGCCGTTCTGATCGGTGCGCACCAGCACGAGCCGCGCGTCCACGCCGGCTTCGCGCAGCATCGTGTAGATGAGCGAGGCTTTGTCCTTGCAGTCGCCGAAGCCGCGGCGCGTGATGTCCGGCACGCGATAAGGCAAAAAGCCGTGAATGCCGAACTCGAGCGCCACGTAGCGCGTGTTGTGGACGACCCAACCGTAGAGCCGCTGCACCAAGGTGCGCTCGTCCTTCGCGCCGCGCTTCAACTCCGCCACCACGCGCTTCAGCGACTCGTCCGCGTACAGCTGGTCGTGCACCAATCCCCACCACCAGTGGCCTACGTCCTGCCAACTCTGGTAGGTCGAGATGTGTAAGTAAGGTACGGTCTCGGTGACGCCGGGCATGTTCGGTTCGCTGCGCAAGGCCGGCAGGTTCTTCGCGCGAAAGTGCTGGATGCGCTGGTTTCCGCGCTGCTCTTCGCTGCGCTCCAAGGCGATCTCGGGCGCACGCACGTAGAAGCGGCGCGAGGCGGGCGTGATCAGCACGTACTCGACCTCCACGCGCGGCTCGGCGCCGCCGAACAGGTGCAGGTCGCCGAAGTAGTCGGCGTACAGATTGCGAGGCGCCACGTCGTCGACGCGGTAGCGCAGCTCCACGCTGTCGCCGGGCTCGAGATCCGGGAAGACCACCACGAGCGCGCGCGTGTCGTAGTAGACGCGGTACCAGGGCTCGCCGAGCTGCTCTTCGTAGGTCTCGGTGGCCTCGAGCACGCGCCCGTCGGCGCGATACACGCGCGCGAGCCGCACATCGACGCGCTGCGTCTCCGGGTC
>CAZYWR010000693.1:0-1548 GCA_964651185.1 uncultured Polyangiales bacterium | reverse complement strand
GATCAGGTCGGATCGCGGATGCTCATTCAGGGCTATGGCGTGAGCCAGGGCATGAAGCCGGTACATGCTGGTCTCCTGGCCAACGACACGCTGCTCCTCCTCGACGAGGTGCATCTCTCTGAGCCGTTCCGGCAGACCCTTGATCAGCTCGCGCGCCTCCGTGAGCGATTCTCCGAGAACGGCGTAAAGACGCGGTTCTCCCACGCATTCCTATCCGCGACGCCGGGGGCTGGGACAGAGCCACCCTTCGCATTGCTCGATGAAGAGAAGACACCCGATTCGCCGCTCGGACTCCGCCTTCACGCGAGCAAGCCCGCGCGCCTCATCGAGGTGGAAGATCGGAGCGCACTGGAGGGGGAGTGCGTCGAGCAGGCGAAGGCCTTGCTTGGGCGGCACAGAACGGTCGTGGTGGTGGTCAACCGCGTCGCAAGTGCGAGCGTGATCGCGCGTCAGCTCACCGAGTCGCTCGGGAGCGATGCGATCGTCACCCTGCTCACCGGCCGTATGCGTCCGCTCGACCGCGACGATGTGCTGCGTGAGCTGCGGCCCGCCGTCCAGACAGGTCGAAAGCGAAGCGATGACCTTCCCAAGCGCGTTATTGTTGGCACCCAGTGTATCGAGGCGGGCGCGGACTTCGACTTCGACGCCCTCGTCACGGAGGCCGCAAGCCTCGACAGCCTGCGGCAACGCTTCGGCCGCGTAGATCGACTCGGAACCTACAAGAACGCCCAGGGCGTCGTCGTTTACGACAACTGCAAGAAGTTGAAAGAGGAGCTCAAGCGACGGGGAGAGAAGCCCTCGCTGGCGGACGAAGATCCAATCTATGGCAAAGCGCTCGGTGAAACCATCAAGTGGATCAAGGAACAAGAGAAGGAGAGACCGAAGAAGCTGAAGGAGGAGTTGAAGAAGCTCAAAGACGAGGCCAAGAAACTCAAGGGAGAGGCCAAGCAGCAGGCCGAAGAGAAACTGGCCAGAAGGGCGCAAGTTGATTTCGGCGTCCTCGCGCTCGAGGTGCCGACTGGCGACGATCTGGCGAAGCTGCTCGCACCCAAGCCGAATGCGCCGACGCTACTTCCGGCGTATCTCGACTTGTGGGCGCAGACCTCACCCGCGCCGAGCCAGGTCCCCGATGTGAGCCTCTGGCTGCATGGCCCAAACTCCGGACCGGCCGATGTGCAGGTTATCTGGCGCGCCGATCTCTCCGAGGACGTACTTCAGCGGGGAGACCTCGACGCGGCGACGGCCATTGTCACGGCGGTTCGCCCCTCCAGCCTTGAAGCGATGTCGCTGCCGTTCGCAACCGCGCGTGCCTGGATCGCAGGGCAGCCGACCCGTGATTTTGGAGACACGGAGGGAGCAGCACTCGACGAGAACGAGGATCCGACGCGGATGTTCGCCGGTGAAGGCGACGCGTTCCGCACCAACCGACGCTTCCACCTGCTCGCCGAAGGCCAGCCCGCCACCCGCCTGTCCACCGCGTTCGACTCGGTCACGCTGTACGGCTTCGACCCCGCGGAGCGTCCCGACATCTACGGCAAGGTCGGCACG
>CAZYWR010000692.1:0-5565 GCA_964651185.1 uncultured Polyangiales bacterium | reverse complement strand
TCGCGACGTCGAGCGCCGCCGCTTCGAACGGCTCCACGTGCGCTTCGTGCTCGTCGCCGTACACCCCGAGTTCGAGCCAACGATCAGACTCGAGGCGGTAGGCCGTGAGCGTGCGCGCGTCGAGGTCGATGAGCCAATGGTGAGCGACCCCGATGCGGGCATAGTAAGGCTTCTTGACCAACAAGTCGTGGCGCCGCGTGCTGGGCGACAAAATCTCACAAACCCAGTCCGGCACGACGCGAATGGGCGCGTCGTCGGGAAGCGCAGGAAGCCGCGCCTTTCGCCAGCCAGCGAGATCCGGCGCGATCTCTGGGGTGTTCGGCAGTTCGATGCCGGGTTCCGGAAGGATCCACCAGCCGCCCGGACCGCCGCGCCCGGCGTCGAACGGACCGCGCAGGTCGCCGCCGACCGCGAGCGCCGTGCGCTGATGCGGGCCCCGCGGCCGCGTCATCGTGTACAAGACGCCTTCTATGATCTCCCCTTTGACGTGGGGGGGCAACGCCTCGAGGTCGGCGAGGGTCGGGATCCTGCGTGCCGGGTCCATCGGCACAGAGCGTAGCATTTCGCCCCTGATCGCGGGCATCCCGATGTCGGGGGACGGGCTGCGCGCGGGTCGGCGATCAGAGCGCTTCCTGCCCGTGGCCGCAGTCGCTGCGCTGCATGTTGAAGACCTCTTGTTGCACGTTTCGGCGCAGCACTTCGAGATCGCTCGGGTCAGGGCGTTTCGGCACCAGGAGCAGCTTGGCGCCGTCCTTCAGCGGCTCGACGAACGCCCTGTGTGGCAGGTGATAGAGCTCGTGCAAGGCCGGTATTTTGGCCTTGCCGCCGTTGTGAAAGCGCGCGACCTCCTCGGTGCGCGCGCGCAGCGCCGCCGCGTCCCCCGCGGTGCGATAGAAGACGGCCGCGCCGCCGGGCGCGTCTTGATACGAGATCGAGACGGGCGCCTTGGCGTACTCGCGGCAGCCGCGCCGCCACGCCGGCAGATGCTGCCTGCGCTCGCCCGGCACGGACGCAGAGTTGGCTCCGTAGGCTCGGCATGAAGCACAGCCGAGCAGCAGCGCGACGCCGATGGCGCCGATTCGCCCGAAGCGAGCCGTCGAGCGCATGACACGCGAAAGCGCGACCGTCGTGGGACCAGCGCGCGCTCGGGTTCGCCGCAGCTTCATCTTGGGTTCAGCTTAGCGCCCGGGACCGGCCGAACGAGCGGGCATGGTGCGGGCCAAACCCGTTCCCGCTCCCGCTTACTCGGCGTCAGACGTGTCGCTCGGGTCGTGGTGCGGGCCAAAGTGGTGGCCGTGAGCCAGCTCGTCTTTCGTGATCTTCCCGTCGCCGTTGGCGTCGAGCTTCTTGGCGATCTCTTGGGCGTGTGCAGTCACCTCGTCCTTGGTCACGGCGCCGTCGCCGTTGGTGTCACCGGGCAAGCCCTTGTCGCCGTGCGGCCCTTTGCCGTGCATGAACGGACGCGCGTTCTCCATTTCGGCCTTGCTCAGCGTGCCGCTCTTGTCGGCGTCGATCTTGGTGAAGATCGCGTCAGGCATCTTGGCGACCTCGCTGCGCTGGAGCACGCCGTCGTGGTTGACGTCGAGCTTGGCGAAGCGCTCCTGCGCGTGCTCCGCGAAGTGCGCCTTGAACTCGTCGGCCGTCACCTTGCCGTCGTGGTTCGTGTCGCTATCGCTCCAGCGCTTGAGCATGCCCGCCTCGAACTCCGCCGTGGTCACCACGCCGTCGCCGTTGGTGTCGAGCTTCTCGAAGCGGTGCCCGTCACCGGGCTGCGCGGCGGCGACGCCGGCGCCGGCCAACGCAGAGAGCACCGAAACCAGTAGCAGCTTGTTCTTGGTCATGAGTTCCTTCTCCTCTGTCCTCGCATGTTCCAACGGCGCGGCCTCGCGAGTCCGTCGCGCCTGCGTCATCTCCCGCGTGCCCAGGCAAAAAATCGAGCGTTCCTGCAGGGTCCCACCCGCCGGTGAAGCGGAAGGCCGCGCTGGCTGCTAGGCCAAGGTGCAGCGAGACGTGAGCGATGTCTCGCCGTGCCCGTCATCATCGCTCGCACGTCGCCGCGCGCTTCGAACCATGAGCCCAAACGCCCACACCCCCGTGCACATCCTCCACGAGGTCTTCGGTTATGCCGCCTTTCGTGGTCCGCAGGCGGAGATCGTCGACCACCTCACACGCGGCGGAGACGCGCTGGTGCTCATGCCGACCGGCGGCGGAAAGAGTCTCTGCTACCAGATCCCCGCGATCGCGCGCCACCGGCAGGGAGGGGGCGTCGCGCTCGTGGTGAGCCCGCTCATCGCGCTCATGCACGACCAGGTGCGCGCGCTCGAAGAGGCCGGTGTGAAGGCGGCGTTCCTGAACTCGTCGCTCGACGGGGACGAAGCCAGACGCGTCGAGCGCGAGCTCGTCAGCGGGCAGCTCGTGCTGCTCTATGCCGCGCCGGAGCGCGTGACCACGGCGCGTTTTTTGGCGCAGCTCGACGCCCTCCATCGCGAAGGGAGGCTGAGCCTGTTCGCGATCGACGAGGCGCACTGCGTGAGCCAGTGGGGGCACGATTTCCGCGCCGATTATCTCGGCTTGCACGTGCTTCACGAGCGCTTCCCCGGCGTGCCGCGCATCGCGCTCACGGCCACCGCAGACGCGCTCACGCGCGCTGACATCATCGCGCGCCTCGATCTGCGCGCGGCGCGCGTGTTCATCAGCAGCTTCGATCGCCCGAACATCCGCTACAGCATCGTCGAGAAGCTCAACCCGCGCGCGCAGCTCCTGCGCTTCCTCGGCGACGCGCACCAGGGCGAGGCGGGCGTGGTGTATTGCCAATCGCGCAAGCGCGTGGACGAGACCGCCCTATTTTTGCGCGAGCAGGGCATCGCCGCGCTGCCCTACCACGCAGGTCTCGACGCCGAGACGCGCCGCCAGCACCAAGCGCGCTTCATCCGCGAGGACGGCATCGTGATGGTGGCGACCATCGCGTTCGGCATGGGCATCGACAAACCCGACGTCCGCTTCGTCGCCCACCTCGATCTGCCCAAGACGATCGAGAGCTATTACCAAGAGACCGGGCGCGCCGGTCGCGACGGCCAGCCGGCGCAGGCCTGGATGACCTACGGCTTGGCCGACGTCGTCAACCAACGGCGCATGATCGACGAGAGCCCCGCCGGCGAGGAATTCAAGCGCACGCAGCGCGGCAAGCTCGAGGCGCTGCTCGCGCTGGCCGAGGCGTACGAGTGCCGGCGCGTGCGCCTGCTCGCTTACTTCGGCGAGGCGAGCGCGCCCTGCGGCAACTGCGACAACTGCCTCGACCCGCCTGAGACCTGGGACGCCACCGAGGCCGCGCGCAAGCTCTTGAGCTGCATCTATCGCTTCGCCCAGCAGGGCGGACAGCGCTTCGGCGCAGGTCAGCTGATCGACGTGCTGCGCGGCAAAGAGACGGAGAAGGTGCGCGAGTACGGCCACCAGCGCCTGAGCACGTTCGGCATCGGCAGCGACCTGAGCGAGGCCGCCTGGCGCGGGGTGCTGCGACAGCTCTTGGCGCTCGGGCACGTGGGCACAGAGGGCGAGTTCAACACGCTCGCGCTCACCGCGAGCTCGCGCCCGGTGTTACGGGGCGAGGTGCCGCTGCGCCTGCGCAAGCCGAGCGAAGCGCGTCGCGCGGGCGCGCGCAAGGGCAGGCCCGTTGCCGGTGGGGAGCGGCGAGAGGCGGCGCCGCTCGCTCCTCGGGAAAACGAGCGCTTCGCGGCGCTCAAGGCCTGGCGGGCAGGCGTCGCGCGCGAGCGCAACCTCCCGGCCTACGTGGTCTTCCACGACGCCACGCTGGCCGAAATGGCGCGCAACAATCCGAGCTCTCTGGCCGCGCTCAGCGAGATCAGCGGCGTCGGCGCGAAGAAGCTGGAGGCGTACGGCCCCGAGCTGCTGCGCGTCCTGGAGAGCTTGGCCTAGAGTCTGAGGCTCTCGTCGCTGCGCGGGCGAGCGGCGGTCGCAGCGCGTGCCGCGCGGCGCGCGCGTTCAGCGATGGCCGCCGCCGTGCCCTCCGCCGCCGTGCCCTCCGCCGAAGTGTCCGCCTCCGAAGTGACCGCCGCCCGCAGGCCCTACGAAATGGCCGCCGTGTCCTCCGTTGTAGATGCGGCCGGGCCCGCCCCAGCCGCGCCCGTAGTAGCCGCCTCCTCGCAAACCATAGCCGCCGTAGTAACCCCAACCCCACGGAGAACCGAGTCCGAAGCCCAGACCATAGTAAGGTCCGTAACCCCACCCGTAGTAAGGTCCGCCGTATCCGCCGTAATAGTAAGGCGACGAATAGGAAGGCGCATTATACGGCGGGGCATACGTGCCCGCGACGCCGCCGCGCGGCGGATATAGATACTGCCCGACCAGTTGATCGGGCTGAGAGGGGGGCGCGGTGCCGCGGGGACGGCTGTCCGCGTCGTTGAGCAGCGGCGACGGGGCCGGCGTGAAGGGCTTGGGCGCTTGGGCCTGCGCCTGCGCGGGAGCTGTTCCGGGCGCGGAGGATGCCGGCGCTGTCGCCGCCTGCGCGGCACCCGGTGAGGTCGGGGCTGCGGCCTGCGCTTCGCCCGGCGTCGCGGCGGCGGCTTGGGTCGCATCGCCCGCCTGCGCGGGCGTACCCGTCGTGGCCGGAGCAGTTGGAGCCGTGCCAGCCGGGAGAGGCGACGCGGTGAGGGGGGATGCTTGCCCGGCCGCGCCGCCCGAGGTGGGCGGAGCCGCGGGGTAGCCCGCCTGCGCCGTCGCTGGAGGCGGGGCAGGGATCACCACCCGAGGCTCCGGCGTGCCGACCGGCACGGGCGCCTGGGCGGCCGCCAGAACGGGGGCCGGGCGCTGGGCTGCGCTCGGCGTCGACGCACATGCGGCGCTCGCGATGCACGCGAGCACACCCCAAAACCGGACCCAAGCCCGGCGCTCCACGCGCTCGCGTCCCTCGCTCATACGACCTCCGAGATGGCGTTGTACCGCCGATCGCGGCCGTGTGGCAGTCGCGTCGTGATGCGTTTACGCACGGCGAGCCCGTCAGGATTGCCGCGGAAGCGCAAGCGCTTTCACGCGAGCTAGGGCTCGGCCCGACTCTGCTTCGTACGTGCGCACCGTATCTCCTCGGCACGGCTGCGCGCGCTTCCTCGATCAGGCGAAATCCGCGGCGCCCGACACCACCACTCGAGCGAAGCGCTCTAGGCTGCGACACGAGGTGTGTACGCAGACGAATCGCCCTTCACGACGCGGCTGGTCGTCCCGTCGATCGCCACGGGCAGCGTCCCCGCGATGGTGACGCGCTGCATATGGCGAGGCTGATTGCCGTAGTCGGCGACCGCGTAATGCTGGGTGGCGCGATTGTCCCAGAACGCGACGTCCCCCGCTCGCCAGCGCCAGCGTACAGTGTGCTCCGGGGAGGTCACATACGATTGCAGGACGCGCAACAGGTCCGCCGAGTCCGACGGAGACAGATCCTTGATCTGGCGTACGAAGCCGCCGATGAACAGGCCGCGCTCCCCCGTCTCCGGATGCACGCGCACGACCGGATGCAAGGTCTCGTACAGGGTCGACGTGAAGATCTTGCGCCGCTCC
>CAZYWR010000691.1:0-7145 GCA_964651185.1 uncultured Polyangiales bacterium | reverse complement strand
ACCGCGGCAGCGGCGGGTTCGGCAGCACCGGCCGCGGCGCGGCCGGCCCGTCACGCTAGCGCGCTTTTCGCTCGCGTGGAGGGCGCCGGGCTCGCGTCGTCGGCGCACGCAGCGGCGAGCGGCGGGCGCCGACGTACGCGCACCGGCAGCCCCGTGCGCGAGCGCAGCGTGATCACGGGCGCGAGCTTCATCTCGAAGCCAGGCTGCACCTCCAGCTCGAGCTGCTGGACCAAGGTCGCGAGCACCAGGCCGAGCTCCATCATCGCGAAGTGGCTGCCGATGCAGATGCGCGGGCCGCCGCCGAACGGAAGGTAGGCGAAGCGCGGCAAGGCGCGCGCCTCGGTGCTGCTCCAACGCTCGGGTAGAAAGCGCTCAGGCTCCGAGAAATAGCGCGGGCTCCGGTGCAGCGCGTACGGACTCACCAGCACCTGGCTGCCCACCGGCAGCACGTAACCGCCGAGCTCGAACGACTCTACGATTTCGCGCCCGAACACGTAGGCGGGCGGATAGAGCCGCAGCGTCTCGCGGATCACGCCGTCGAGGTAAGGCATGCGCGCGAAATCCGCGGCGCTCACGGCGCGGCCGCCGAGCACGCCGTCGACCTCGTCGCGCAGGCGCGCCGCCGCGCTGGCATTTTGGCCGAGCGCGTACACGGCGAACATCAACGCCAGCGCCGTGGTCTCGTGGCCGGCCAGCAGCATGGTGACCGCCTCGTCGTGCAGCTGCTGCTCGCTCATTGCCTCGCCGTCCTCGGTGCGGGCGCGGATCAGGCGCGCGAGCAGGTGGTCGGCCGTGCTCGCCTCGCGCCGCGCGCGCTCCACGATCGAGCGCACCACCTCGTCGAGCTCGGCCTTGGCCTTGCGGTAGCGGCGCGCGCCCTGGGTCGGGAAGGAGATCGGCAAGAGCCTGCGCCAAGAGTAGAGCCGCTCTTCGAAGAACCGGAGCGCCACCTCGAGCACGCCGGCGATCCGCTCCGCTTCACCGCGGGTGTTCACGCCGAGCAAGGTCTCGCCGGCGATTTCGAGCGTAAGCCGCATGCTGTCGCCATGGAAATCGCGCGTCTCGCCGTCGGCATACGCCGAGAACGCGCGCTCCGCGCAGCCCACCATCGCGCGCTCATAGCCGGTGATGCGGCGCGGTTGGAACGGTGGAGCTGCGAGCTTGCGTTGGCGCTTCCAGAGCTCCCCTTCGCTCGTAAGAAGGCCCTGCCCTACCAACACCTTGAGCTCGCGCGTCGGCACGTCCTTGATCGACGACTTGTGGTTTCCCACCAAGAGCTCCTCGATCAGGCTCGGCTCGTTCACCCAGTAGAGGTGCGCGCCGGCCACGTTCGCGTGGGAGAGCGGGCCGTAATTGCAGCTCATCTCGCAAAAGAAACCGAGCGGGTCTCGGATCATCGCGAGGAGCGGGCTGAGCCACGGAAGCCCCCGTGGCCCGGGCGGAAAGCGATGCTGGGTGCCCATGAATCCTCCTGCCTCGGAGTCACTGCTGGGTCCGGCCCTCATGGTACCTCGCCCGCGCCGTGGCACAGAGTGCCATAATGCGCACCGAGTGCCAAGAGTGGCGAGAAAATCGGTCGCTATGTCAAGGTCGGGCCGATGAAGACGCATCCGCTGCCCGAGCCCCTCAGTCTGCTCGAGCGCAAGCTGGAGTCGGTGCGCGATGCGATCGGCGAGGAAGCGGCCCGCCTCTTCCTCGAAAAGGGTTTTCCCGCCACCACGGTCGAAGATATCGCGCGCGCGGCAGGCATCGGACGCCGCACCTTCTTCCGCTACTTCAAGAGCAAAGAAGACGTCGTCTTGTGGAAGTTCGACCAGTTCGCGCGCGGCGTGCTGGAGCGCATCGGCCAGCGCCCCGAGCGCGAGGCGCCGCTGACGGCGCTCCAACACGCGCTCACGGACGCCTCGGAGTTCTACAACCGCGAGCCCGCCAAGACGCTGGCCATCCTGCGGCTCACCGAGGAGACGCCCTCGCTCTATGCGCAGCAGCTCCTACAGCAGGACCGTTGGAAGATTTGGTTCGCCGACGCGCTACGGAAGCGTACACGCGACGCCGCGCGCTCGCCGCTGCCTGAGCTCACCGCGTCCGTCGCGCTCTCGGCGATGGCGATCGCGGTGCGGCGCTGGGTGGACGATCCCAAGTGCGATCTGAGCCGGCTCATCGCCGATTGCTTCGTCGCGCTGCGCAAGGTCGTGCCGCCCGCGCAGCGCGCGCGCGCGCGCTGAGTCGCTGGACGCCCGTGGCACGCTGCCACGGTTGCGCGGTAAGCGCGCTCACGGGCCGAGCGATCCGTCCACTGGTCGCCTCTCCCTCGCGATAGCCTTCGAAGGAGAGGAGAACACGTCGTTGCGCCCCCTCGCAGACGCGCCCGCCCGCGCCACTGTGCGCCCCCCCGAACTGCACACGGACGGGCGCTTTCTGCTCGAAGGCGAGCTGGGTCGCGGCGGCATGGGCGTGGTCTATCGCGCGCGCGACTCGGCGACGGGTCGTCAGATCGCGCTCAAGCGGCTCTCGAACAAGGCCAAAGCGCGGCACGTCGCGCTGTTCGAGCGCGAGTACTACACGCTGGCCAGCCTGAAGCACCCGAACGTGGTCGCAGCGCTCGACTACGGCGCGGACGCCGAGGGCCCTTGGTATGCGATGGAGCTCCTGGAGGGCGGCGATCTCGCGCAGGCCGCACCGCTCCCGTGGCCCGAGGTGTGCCGCATCCTGAACTACGTCGCCTCGGCGCTGGGAATGCTCCACGCGCGACGGCTGCTCCATCGCGACATCAGCGCGCGTAACGTATGGCGGACCCCGGACGGTCAGATCAAGCTCATCGACTTCGGCGCGCTCTCCGCCTTCGGCCGCAGCGGTGACCTGACGGGCACCCCGCCGTTCGTCGCGCCGGAGGCGCTGCACGGCGAGCCGCTCGATCAGCGCGTGGATCTCTACGCCGCGGGCGTGCTCGGCTACTTCCTGCTGACCGGCCTCTATCCGTTTCCCGCGCGCGAGCTCACGGACCTCGATGCGCTCTGGCAGCACACGCCGAAGATGCCGTCCGAGCGCGTGCGCGAGCTATGCCGCGCGGACCTGCCCGAACCTCCGCACGAGCTCGACGCGCTGATCGACGCGCTGTTGAGCCGCGACCCCATCGCACGCCCGGACAACGCGCTCGAGCTCATGGAGCGGCTGCACGTGATCGCACCGCAAGCGGGCGCGGCCGCGAGCGAGCCGGCTGCCGGCGCCTCGCTGGGCAGCACCGCCTTCGTAGGGCGCGCGCAGATCATGGAGGTGCTGGGCCGCGCGCTCGCGGGGTCCGCGCGCGGGCGCGGATCGGCGATCGTCATCGAAGCGGAAGCCGGCCTCGGCCGCTCGCGCCTGCTCGCCGAGTTCGCCCTGGCGGTCCGCGTCGCGGGCGCGGTCGCGCTCCACGTCGATCCGGCGGAGTATCGCGGCGAGTTGTACGGGATCGCGAACGCCTTCGCATGCAAGCTGCTCGACCTGCTGCCGGAGCTCGCGCGGCGGATGGCCGCTCCGCACGCCGCGACCTTGGGCCACCTGTCGCCTGCGCTGCGCGAGAAGCTCGGGCTCGCGCTGGGAGAGCTCGCGAGCGTGCCGGAGACGCCGGGCGAGGCGCGCATGCGCCTGCAGGCCGCGTTGCTCGAGTGGTTCGCCGCGGTGGCGAAGGAGCGCGAGCTCGTGTTGCTGGCCGACGATCTGCTTCTGTACGACGACGCTTCGGCGACCTGGCTCGCGTCGCTGGCGCGCCGGGCGAAGCACACCAAGCTGGTGGTCGTCGGCAGCTGCTGCCTCGGCGCGGGCGAGCTCGAACGCCCCCTGGAGAATCTGCGGCGAACGGCCGCGTCGTACACGCTCGCACCGCTCACGAGCGCGGAGACCCGCGAGCTCTTGCGCTCCATCGTCGGCGAAGCGCCGCGTCTTGGGCGGCTCGCAGAGACCTTGCACCGCGCCAGCTTGGGCCGCCCCGCCCACATCATGGAGCTGGTCGAACACCTCATTCGCCAGGAGGCGATCGCCTACGCGAACGGCGGTTGGGTGTTGCCGCAGGACTTGGACCCCGCCGAGCTGCCGCAGACGCGCGACGACCTGCTCGCGGCGCGCCTCGCGCGCCTCACCGCCGAGGCGCGTACGCTCGCGCGCACGCTCAGCTTGCTCGACGGCCGCATTCCGCTCGAGACCGCGAAATCCCTCGCCGGCGGCGACGCCGCCACGATCTTCGCGACCCTCGAAGCGCTGGCGCGAGAGGGCGTACTGGTCGGCGTGGACGGCGGCTACACCTTCTATCACGAGGCGCTGCGCAGGACTCTACAGAGCGAGCTCACTCCCGCAGAGCACGCGGCGGCGCACCGCGCGCTCGGGGCGCTCATGCTGCGGACCGAAGGGCCCTCGGTCAGTGAGAGTTTGCGCGCGGGCGTGCACCTGATGTTGGGCGGGGAGCTCGAGCGCGGCAGCGAGCTCGCGAGCGCCGCCTGCCGAGACCTCGCGATGATGCGCATGGCCGAGCTCGCGGTGTGCGTCGGGCAGATCGAGCAGACGCTCTCGCTGCTGCGCGCGCACGGACGCCCGCGAAGCTTGCAGCTGCCTGTTCTGGCGGCCCTCACCTCCGCGGGCTTCTACGTCGATCGCAAGCTGGCCATGCGCTACGGCAGCCAGACGCTCGCCGCCTTCGAGCGCGCCACGGGGCTTTCGCTCGCGCGCAGGTTGCGCTGGGTGGTCGGCCGCAAGCTGGCCCTGCTGGTCGGCCTCGCGAGCGCCGCGATCGCCAACGGACTCCTGCGCCGGCGCGAACGCGTGCTTTCGTTTCGCCAGACGCTGCTCTTGCTCTTCAACAGCGTCGCGTGTCTCACAGGTGTCTACACGATCTGCATCGACCCGAAGCGCGCAGCGGCCTGCGCGCGCGTGATCGAGCCGCTCAGCGCGCTGGGCAAGCGCCACGTCGCGAGCCTCATGCACGAGTTCTGCCGCAACCTCTCCGCCACCGTAACCGACCACCTCGGCGACGCCTACGGGCGCTGGCAGACTTTGATCGCGCGCCTGCGGGGCGACGAGCCGATCCGCGATCTCCCGGACGGCTTGCGCGTGTTTTACCTAGCCGGCGGCCTGTACGCCTCAGGCATCATGGCCAGCTGGCGCGACGATCCGCGCGCGCTCCAGGTCGCCGACGAGCTCGACGCGCTCGAGCTCAAGCTCTACGAGATGAGCGCCGACCAGATCCGCGTGATGTATTACGGCAACCAGGGCGATCGGGAGCTGTTCGATCACTATCGCGAGCAGGTCGAGATGCACGCCATGCAGCGCGGCACGGCCTGGCAGGCGGAAACGTGGGCGGCCGCAGCGCAGCTGACAGTCTACTTACGCATGCACGATGGCATGCGCATGAAGCAGTGTCTGCAGCAGCTCGAGCGCGTCGCGCTCGATGTGCCGTCGCTCGCCGGCTACGTGCGCCGCGCGCATGGCATCTACTTGCTCCTGCGCGGCAAGACGCGAGAAGCGTTGCCCTGGCTCGAGGACGCGTTGAACGAAGAGCCGCTGAGCGTGGTCGGCTGGGCGCGCGCGTGCGGCACGCTGGCGCGCGCCTACAACCAGCTCGGAAACCACGCGCGCGCGAAGGAGATCTGCGTCGAGACGCTCGCGCGCCTGTCCGACGAAGATCTGAGCTTCCCCGCCATGACGCTGATCGTGCCGCTCGAGCTGGCGGTCGCCGAAGCGGGCCTCGGCCAGGTCGATGAGGCGAAGCGGATCCTGTACCGCTGGCTCGCGGCGCATCGAGCGGGCGGGCCGCTGACGCTCGGCGCGCTGCACGAAACGGGGGTGCGCATCGCGCTGAGCGCACAGGACGAATCCCTGTTCAGCGAGCAGTTCGCAGCCATGGAGCGCGCTTACCGCGGCAGCCGCGCGCCGTCGCTCGTCGAGTACTGCGAGCGGCTCGCGAAGAAGCAGCGGCGCTTGCTGCCGGCCTTCGGCGAGAGCGCCGAATTGCGCGGCCAAGAGCTGGGCGCGCATTTGAACACCGTGCTCTATCGCATCCGCCACGGCGGCAGCGGCTCGCTCGTGGAGCGCGCGCGCTGGGCGCTCTCGCAAGTCGCGCCTTACATCCGCTTGACCGAAGGCTACGTGTACTTATGCCACACAGGCGCGGTGCAGCGGATCGCCGATCTCACCACCGAGCCGGCCGAAAGCGGGCCCGTTCGCAAGAGCCTGCCGAGCGAAGTGCTGAGCGAGCTCGACACCTGGGTGAAGCAGCGCCTCGAGGCGCGCTCGGAGCTTCAAACCAAGACCGCCGTCGCGGACGACCTGGCGTCGCTGCAGAACATCAACGAGCTCACGCTCGACGGCCGCAGCTATCGCCTGATCTTCTTGCAGGCGCTCGAAGCCAGCGCGGAGGTCGTGGTGGGCGGCCTGGTGGTGCCCGTGGAGATCGCGGATCTGATCCCTCACACGGTGCTGGAGGCCGTGGCGAGCCGCTTCCGAACGCTGAGCACACACACGAGCGAGCCGCCGCTCTCTCATTGAGCCGTGCGCGACTCGCGCGCATGATCGAGCACGCCCTGCGCGGGCGCGTCAGAGCGCGCGCTGCACGAGATCGGCGATCGTCTTCTTGGGGCCGGCGCCGACCATTTTGCCGACGACCTCGCCGCCTTTGAACACGAACAAGGTAGGGACGCCTTTGATCCCGAAGCGCTGCGCGATACCCGGGCTGTCGTCGATGTCGATGGTGCCGACCTTCACTTTGCCGAGGTACTCATCGGCCACTTGCCCGACAAGCGGGGCGATCGCCTTACACGGTCCGCACCAGGTGGCGGCAAAGTCGACCAGGACGGGCACCTCGGACTGGAGGACCTCCTCCTCGAAGTTGAGCTCATTGAACTCTTGGACGTTCTTGCCGGCCATTCTGCTTCTCTCCTATCGCGAGAACGTAAGGATGCAGGCAAGCCGTGTCAATCAGAGCTCCCGTCCCGCGCGTTCTCGTCAAATTGAGACGTGCGCGCGGGGCGGGCGGTTACGGCTTCCGCTTCGCCTACAATTCCCGCCAGAGCTGGACGCCGGCTCGCTACCGAGCGCCGGAGGCGCGTGATACGCTCGCACACGGTTCGTGGGCTTCGGCGCCAAGCAGGCGCTTCGCCTGTGTTTTTGCTCGCGCG
>CAZYWR010000690.1:0-1752 GCA_964651185.1 uncultured Polyangiales bacterium | reverse complement strand
GCTGAGGGGGATCGAACCCCTGACCTCATGACTGCCAGTCCCACGGTCTTGTCATTCTGAGTCACAGCACGCCCCTCATTTCCGCAATATCGCTGCGCTTTTCTGAGCACCGCACTGACTGATCGTGCCATAGTTGGACGGCGAATAGTACCGGCAAAAGTACCGGTGCTGAGACGAGCATGCGATCGGCTGGTACGTGTTTGCCTGGTACCGGGGAGGAACGTCGGACCTGTGGCCACACGAAAGCGAACGCGAACGCGACGGCGGCACAAGGGAGTTGTCTTGCTCAAGCCCGAGCCCGCGAAGCGTATGGGGTGGCGGGCACGCTACGCGGACCCCGATAGCGGCAAGGTGGTCAAGGAAGCCCTGCCGCGCGAGCTGACCACCGCCGAGGGGCGCGAGTCCTGGGCCGTGAACAAAGCGCAGAAGCTCGCCAAGCGCCGCACCGAGCTCGCCTTGGGCGCCCGACGCGAGACAGGCACCACGCTGGCGGACGCAGTCGAGCGCTACTTCGCGGCCCACAAACACCTGCGCCCCAACACCCTCAGCGGCTACCGCGCGGCCACGGATCGGCTGCTATCGTGGGCGAAGAAAACGAAACTGGAATCGGCGGACGAGATCACGCGCGCCGTCCTGCTGGAGCTTCGCGCGGCCCTCATCAAGCAGCCGAAGCGAGTCGTAGTCGAGGGCGGTAAGCGCGGTGAGCACGAGAACGCGTCCGAGACCCGTAGCCCGGCGGCCGTGAACCGCGACCTACGCTCGCTCCGCGCCGTGCTGGGCTACCTCAGCGAGCTGGACTTGCTACCACATCTCGCAGACGGCGACCTGCGCCGCGCCTTGAAGCGGCTCGCGCTCACGCAAGAGCACATCGAATACCTGCGCCCGAATGAGCTGCAGCTCTTGCTGGAAGCTTGCCTACTGCACGACGCTGACACCTACGTGGAGACGCGTGAGGAGCATGCCGGCCCGGGGCGCCAGCGGATCGGCACAACGCCGAAGTACGAGCCGATCGCGCCGTTCGTGGCGTTCGTGCTGTTGACGGGTTGCCGCTTCGAGGAAGCGCTCAAACTCGACTGGGCACAGATCGACCTTGACGCTCTCGATCATGAGGGGAGACCTGCAGGCGAGATCCGCCTGGCCGGCTCGGAGACAAAAACGAAGAAGGCGCGCGCGATCGATCTCGGAGTGTCGCCCGCACTGCGCACGTTGCTGGTCACTATGCACCCCGACCGAGCGAAAAACGGGCCGGTGTTCGGGCTCTCCCGCGCCACGGCCGTAGCAGCCGCCAAGCGCTTGCGCGCGGAGTACGGCGCACCGGCGAGCTTCACGTGGCAAGCGTTGCGGCGCACGTGCGGGACGTACCTGACAAACGCGCCGGGTATCTTTGGCGCGGCCAGCGCGTACCGTTCGGCTCGCCAACTCGGCCACTCGGTCCAGGTCGCTGAAAAACACTACCTCGGCCTCGTGCGCGGGATCTCGCCTACTGCGCGCACCGTCGAAGCCGCGATGCAGATCGAGGAACTCGTGGGACGGGTGATCGCAGCCGTGTAGGCCTGTGCTCGGCCCGCGCCGTCGGCCCAAACCTTCCAAAACCGCGGGCGATACACGCGGGAAGCCTCTGCAATTACTTGGTTTTTTGTCGCACGATCTTGAGACTTGTTCCCGCCGTGGGAACAGGTCAGAATAGGCAAGACGTGAGGGTCATCTCGCGACGCACGTTACGGGAGTTCTGGAAAGAGCATAAGCAAGCCG
>CAZYWR010000689.1:0-2252 GCA_964651185.1 uncultured Polyangiales bacterium | reverse complement strand
AGCGCGCGAGATGTCGCGCGAAGACATCCTGAACCTGATCTTCGTGCCGGGCTTCAGCACCAGCGACAAGGTCACCGACCTCTCCGGCCGCGGCGTCGGCATGGACGTGGTCAAGACCAACATCAGCAAGCTCGGCGGCGTGATCGACTTGCACAGCGAGGTGGGGAAGGGCACGAGCGTGCAGATCACGCTGCCCATCACGCTGGCGATCATCAGCGCGCTGGTGATCCGCGTGGCCGGCCAGACGTACGCCATCCCGCTCGCCAACGTGCAGGAGGCGCTCTTGCTCGACCCGCGCACGATCCGCACGGTGGAGGGCCGCGAGGTGATGACGCTGCGCGGCGGCACCTTGCCGTTGTGCCGTATCCGCGAGCTGTTCCGGCTCGGCGACCACACCGAGGGCGGACGCACGATTCGGCAGTTCGTGGTCGTCAGCCAGCTCGGCGCGCGCCGCATCGGGCTCGTGGTCGATCTCTTGCTCGGGCAGCAGGACATCGTGATCAAGGCGCTCGGCAAGAGCTTGCGCAACGTGCGCGGCTTCGTCGGCGCGACCGACCTCGGCGATCAATCGGTGACGCTCGTGCTCGATACGCCGCAGATCCTCGAAGAGGTGTTGGCCTCAGGCGATCGCCGCACGGCGGAGGTGCTGGCGTGACGCGGCTTCTGCCGAGCATGGTCCCGGGCGTGGTGCGCGACAGCGAAGGCAAAGCACGCTCGGACGACGTCGCCTACGAGTTCTTGGCGTTCAAGCTCGGCGTCGAGACCTACGCGCTGCCGCTCTCGGGCGTGCAGGAGATCCTCAAGCCGCCGCGCATCACCCGCGTGCCGCGCGCGGCGCACGAGATCCTGGGCATCGTCTCGGTGCGCGGCCGCGTGACCACCGTGATCGATCTGCGCCGGCGGCTGCGCGTGCCGGAGGCGCCGATCGACAAGAACACGCGCGTGCTGTTGGTGGAGGCGGGCGACGAGGTGCTCGGCATGCTCGTCGACGCCGTGCTGCAGGTGTACCGGCTGTACGAGGACGAAGTGGAGCTGGCCTCCTCCGTCGGCGGTGACCTGAACGAGTACGTGATGGGCATCGGCCGCCCGCGCGCGGTGCGTACGCTCGGCCGCTCCTCGAGCCAAGACCGCAACGATCCGAACGACATCTTGATCTTGCTCCACGCGGAGCCCCTGTTGAGGCGATGAAGAGCGCAGAGACCGGAACCCGCTATCGCAATGACCAGGCGAAGAACCTGGTCAGCTTTCTCGTAGGCGACGTGCGCTACGCGGTCGACATCCACCTGGTGCGCGAGATCGTCAATCCGCTGCCGATCGTCAGCCTGCCGCACGCGCCGGAGGAGGTGATCGGCGTGTCCGATCATCGCGGCGAAGTTCTGCCCATCGTCGATCTGCGCGTACGCTTCGGGCTCAAGGAGGCCGACGTCACGCGCCGCACCAAGTGGATCATCGTGCGCCTGCCGGGCGACGAGCGCGGCGAGCGAACCGCCGCGGTGGCGCTCGTGGTCGACGCGGTGACCGACGTGTTCGGCGCCGGCAAAGCCGAGCAGCGGGCGGTGCCCGAGCTCGGTCGCGGCCACGACTTGCGGGGCATCGCGCAGGTCTATTCGCACGACGGCACCTTGGTGTTCGTCGTGGATCCCAACGTCGTCACGTCCGCTGCGCAGCAGCTCGACCCGAAGACGTTGCCGCCGCTCTTAGGGAGAGACGCATGAACATCGACCAGCTGGAGAGGGCGCTGTCCGACGCCGACGCCGAGGTCCGGCGCCGCGCGGTGCTGCACGCAGATGCCGTGCCCGCGGGGGAGCACCTGGTGCGGCTGTTGCTCCGGGCGCTGGGCGATGAGGACTGGCGCGTGCGCAAAGAGGCCGGGCAGATGGCGCTGCGGCGCGCGCACGAGCTACCGCTGATCGATCCCTTGGTCGCGGCGCTCTGCCAGGGCGAGAACGTGGGCCTGCGCAACGCGGCGCTCGACGTGCTCGAGGAGATCGGCGAGCAGGCCGCGCCGGCGTTGATCGGCGCGCTCCCGCTCGCGCCCGAGCACGCCCGCAAGTTCGTGGTCGAGGCGCTCGGCGAAGCGGGCGGGCCGCTCGTCCTGTTCGAGCTCAAGCAGGCGGCTTGGTCCGATGACGTCAACCTCGCCGGCGAGGCCATCGAAGCGCTCGCGCGCATCGGCGGACCCGAAGCCGAGGCCGTGATCCGCTCGCGCTTGCACGCGAGCGCACCGTTTTTGCGCCTGGCCGCGCTCGAGG
>CAZYWR010000688.1:0-5065 GCA_964651185.1 uncultured Polyangiales bacterium | reverse complement strand
CAGCAGCAGCGCGATCAGCCCGCCGACCCACGCGAAATAGCCGGCGCTGCGGGCGACGTCGCGGGCGTCGAGCTCGCGCGCGAGCGCCGGCATCGGGATGCGCGTGAGAAACGAGATCGCACACACCAACGCTCGCATCGCCGCCATGCTGGCCCAAGCGCGCGCCGGGGCAAGCTCACTCGTCGAGCGCGCGCCGCGGATGCCTCCCGTCGACCATGCCCATGAAGGGCGCGTGAATCGAATAGCCGAGCAGGCTCTGGATCGACGGGCGCAGCTGGCGCGCCTGCGCCTTGGGGATCTCGAGGAAGAAGTTCTCGTGTTGGCGCAGCCAGGGCTCGCAATACTGACAGGTGACCGCGAGCCGCGGCGCGCCGGTGCGGTTCGCACCGCCGCCGTGCCAGAGCGCGCCTACGAAAAACACCGCCGAACCCGCGGGCATCTCGCATGGAATGGCTTCGGCCGCTTGCGGCGTCCGCTCGTCGCTCCATGTGTGGCTGCTCGGGATGACGACGGTCGCGCCGTTTTCCGCGGTGAAGTCATCGATCGCGCAGATGAAGGCCGCATGCACGTCAGGACCGGGATGCGGCAGCCGATAGAACGCGTCGTCGCGGTGCAGCAGCTGTGCTCGTTCGCCCGGCAAGAGATGGATGATCTGCGCCTGGCTCAGCAAGTAGTTCGGCAGAAAGAGCGCGTCGAGCAGTGCGAGCACGCGCGGGTGATCGACCAATGCGTCGATCGCGCGCGTCTTGGCCAGTGGACTGTAGACGCGCTGGGTTTGGTGGCCCTCGAACGGGTTGCGCCCGGTCGGCCCCAAGAGCCGCGCGGCCTCCGCACGGATCTGCGCGCACGCGTCGCGATCGAGGAGGTCGCGCAGAACGACGTAGCCGTCGCGCGTCAGCCGCGCGAGCTGGTCCGCGAGCTCGGGGTCCTGCGTTGCGCTCGCCATCGCTGCATCGTGCCCGCGACCCGCCCCCGAGCGCAAGCCACGCCGCCGCGAGGCGCTGCGCTAAGGCATGGTCGCGCTGCCGCCGTCGACCGGGATCGCCGTCCCTGCGTCGCTGCTCGGCCGCACCGCCGCATCGGCGACCGGCATCCCGGCGTCCTGCGCCACCCCGCCGTCCTGCGGAACCGGGAGTCCGTCTGGGCCGTACCAAGGCTGGTAGCTCGGGTTCGACGGCGCCGGCAGGCCGACGGTCGCGACCGGAATCGTCAAGTGCGCGAGGTCGTTCACGAGCACGCCCGCGTAGCTGAAGGAGTAGACGTAGGTCGTGTCGTCGCCCTGCACGAAGTGGCCGCGCCGCACTTCGGGCTGGTAGTACGCGCCGCACGAGTAGTCGTAGCAGCCCATCTGATCGCAAGAGCCGCACTTCACGCCCAAGCCGTTGTCGGCATAGAGCCGCGCATGATCGACCCTACCGAGATGCTGAAGACCGGCTTTCGGGTCGACCTTCACGAGCTCGAGCGCGGAGCCGTAGTAGTACTGATTCCCGACGTAGTAGTTGTTCCACAAGGGAAGAGCCAACACGCCTTGATACAACGTGAAGGCCTTGTGGTTGTAGCTGACCTCGCTCGACGAGCCGCTCGCGAAGGTCAGCGTCGCGGGCGCCGGGATGGCCTTCGGGTCGGTCACGTCGAACAGCTGCAGCTGACTGCCGCCGTTCGTGCCTTGGCCGAAGGTGAGCAAGTGGGTCGCGTCGAGCGGGTGCATGTACTCGCTGAAGCCCGGGATCTGGATCTCGCCGAGCACGGACGGCGACGCGGCGTCGCTGACGTCCACCACGATCAGCGGATCGGTCTGGCGATAGGTGACGACGTACGCGCGATCGGACACGAAACGCGCGGATTGCAGCGTCTCGTTGTCATGGCCAAGCTTGCTGCTCTTCCCGACCACCTCGAGCTTGTCGCCCTGTACGCGCGCCGTGCTGACGTAGTTCTCCGGGTGCTGTTGCCAATAGTCCTCATCCTCCGGCTTGGCGTCGGGGTGATCGCGCACCGATCCCGTGGTGGCGACGCGGATGGTTCCGTCTGTCGCTGCGTCGATGCCGAACTGCGGGTTGTACGAGGGCAAGGTGCCGAACACCCAGCCGCTCGCCAGGTACGTGGTCGTCGCCCCCGTCAGCTCGAACACGTGGAGGGCAGTCTGCTGCTGGTCGGTGATGCCGTAGTCGACCGGCGTGCTCGCGAGCACACCAAACGTGAACACGGGGCCCCAGCGGTAATCGGGCTGCGCGAGCACCAGCCGCTCCTCGTTCGAGTACACGGTGCTGGTCGCGCCCACGACTGTCACGCCACCTACGGGCTGATCGGCGTGCGCGAGGTCGAGCGAGATCACGTGGGTCAGTCCGTAGTCAGACAACCCCGGATCGGGCACGAAGTAAGAGTCGCAGGCCGGCGCCATCTCGACCAGCTTACCGTCCTGGACTTCCTTCCCCGTAGGCAACCAGTCCGACAGGACCGTGTTGCGGATCGAGGCGGTGGTGCGCTTCTGCCACTCGTCGAGCTGGCTCGCGATCTCGTCTTGCGGGTACGGCCGATTCCAGGCGTCGTACCACTGGATGTCCGGCGAATAGAGCCCCGGGTACTTACTGTTCGCCTGCACGATCGCGCGCACCACGTCACCGCCGTTTCCGGCGTAGCGGCGCGACGACACGTACCAGCCCTCGTAGTAGATTTCGCGCTCGACTCGGGGCGCGTCGCCTGCGACGTCCGCGACCGTGATCTTCATCATCGTGCTGCCGCCGCAATAGCCGGGCGCGCATACGACGTCGCCGCCGATCCCCTCGACGGGCAGCGGCTTTCCGAGGGGCGACGTGTAGCCGTACGTGTAGACCGACGAGAAGACGACGGCCTTGCCTTCGTCCGTGACGAACATCTCCGAGGATGAGCCTTCGATGGTCAGAGGCGTGCCGGCGAGGGCGGTCTGTTCCGGTGGCCAGCTCTTGAGCCTCTGCAAGCTGCTGCCTTGCAGCAGGAAGATCTCTGCGCCGTTCTGCACGACCTTGACGAAGTCCGCCTCGTCGACGCCGGCGACCTGGGCGTTGGTGTCAGACGCGCCGACGGGCGCGCTCGCATGGTCGCTCGGAGGAGACGATGTGCTTCCCCCGGAGCTCGCCGCACTGTCGGCGGCGGCGCTCGGACTCGAGAACTCGGGGACGGTAGAGGCTGCGCCCTTGCTCGTGCTCGTCACGCCTCCAGCTCCGAAGTTGGCCCCCGGCACCGCATCGCGAATGGCCACGCCGATCCCCTGCGCGCTTGGGGGCTGCTTTTTGTACAGCTCCACCTGCATCTCGAGCTTCGCGATGGCGTCGTCTTGGATCTTGGTCAGCAGGTCGCCGCAGTCGCTCGCGGGCGCCAACTTGGGCAGAAAGATCCGCGGAGGGATGGGCGGATCCTGAGGTCCACCCGCGCTCGGAGACGGAGAGTCGCTCGGCTGGGAGGGGCCGGACGAGCTGGACGGCGACGTCTGCGGAGCGCCAGTCCCCTGGGAGTCTGACGGATTGGAGTCAGCGGCCGGCTCGCCCGTGCCGCCGCCCTCCTCTGTGCAGCTGAGCGAACCCAGCAGCAGCCCCGCGCCGAGCCAGCGCACCAAGCGAACTTTCATAAAGCCTCCTCGCGAAGTCCGTTCCGCTGGACGCCGCCAAGCAAGGCACATGCCCATCCAAAAATGCCGCAATCTCGCGCAGAAATGCTGTGCCACGCTGTGCCAGGCGCCTGGTCCGCACGGCCGAAAGTTGGCCGCGGTCGCTGCGCCGTGCCTCAATCGGACGGCATGCTCAGGAGCTCGCACGCGGCACGTACGCTCTGGGGCGCCGCGTTGGCGGCCGTGCTGTGCGTGGCGACGGAGGCGCGTGCGGAACGGCGCATACCGACCCGCCCGTTCGGCCGCAACGACCCATTTTTGCCGCTGCGCCTCGACGGACACGCCGCGCTCGACTGGGACGGTCGCCTCGGGGTCGGCGCACGCGCGGACTTCGTGCTGATCTCAGGGACCTTTCGCTACAGCGCGCGCGACGAGCTGGCGCTGAGCGTGGGCGGCGACGTCACGTTCATCAACTTCGACGGCTCGAACGCCATCGATGGCTATCCCACGGTCGCCTTACAGTGGGCGCTCGGCGTGAACGATCGCTTCAACTTCTACACAGAGCTCGGCTTGGTCGGGCGCATCGAGCGCAGCGGCTGGAGCGGCATCAATCCGGCTTTCGGCTTCGGCGCGCGCTACTACCTGCGCCGCTCGTTCGGTCTCCAAGGCCGCTTCGGCTGGCCCATCGCGTTCGCGGGCGGCGTGGTCTTCTAGAGAGCGCCGGATCGCTTGAGTCCGTAGGGATTTCCAAGCATTTCGTCGCCAGCGCGAGTCCGCGCGCAGGTTCGACCTCTAAGTCGGACCGAGCACGGAGCTCGTGCTGGCGGCGAAAGGCGCAGGAAATCGTAGGAATCAAGCGATTCGGCGCTCTAGATTAGATACTTGAGCGTGGCTTTGATGGTCGTTCCGGTCGCGCCGACGGTGAACTTGGCGCCCTCCCACTTGGGCGGTCCAACCTTGTTCTCCGGGTCGTTCGAGACCGCCACTCCCTCCTTGGGCTTGGGCCAAGGCAGCCAGCGCATGTCGAGCTCGTCGTTCTTGTTCTCGTCGTGGATCACGCTCACCGCGTAGACGCCCGGCTTCACGTCCTTGAACTCGATGGTCATGCCCGCGCCCGTGATCTTGGTCCTTACGATCTGAGCGGCCTTGCGGATCTTGAGCCAAGTCTGTTCGCTGTCGTACAGCGCGATCAGCGCCTGCCCTTCGGTGCCCTTGAAGCCTGAGATCTTGACGGTGACCGTGACCGGCTGCTGAGCGTGCCCGCTCGTGGGGCCGAGCGCGCTGCTGCACACCAATAGACCTGCCCAAAGCGCCCGAACCCACCCCCGCATGTCCGCTCTCCTTTGGCGGCGGGACAGTACGGGGCCAGCGACCATTCAGTCCACCCTGCCCGACCGCCCGCACGACCTTCGACGGCCTCATCTCTATCAGATGTGGCCCAGATCGGGGGAAAACTCGGACGACGGCGCGTAGGGCGGCGCACCG
>CAZYWR010000687.1:0-2505 GCA_964651185.1 uncultured Polyangiales bacterium | reverse complement strand
GAGCGGCGCGGCGCCGAAGTTGAGCGCGACCAGCGCGACCTCGCGCGCTTCGGTTCCGTAACGGAGGAAGGCGAATAGCTCGCCGGGCTCGCCGCTCGCGAGCGATCGGTAACCGGCCGCATGGAGCGCTGGCACGCGCTTACGGAGATCGATCCACTGGCGATGAAAGTCGTAGAGCCCGGGGTGCTCGGCGATGAGGGTCGGGGTGTCTGCGTAAGGTTCGAATTCGGCGCCGACCTCCTCGAACGTGAACAGGCAGGGGACACCGGGCAGCGTCAGCAACGCGGCCGTTGCAACGCGCGTCAGCGCCTCGCCATGGCGTGTGATGAAGCGTTTGCCGGTATCGTTGTTGTCGAGGAAGCGCAGCGTGCGCTCAGGGTGGGGCGTCGCGCGTTCGGTGTCTGCGAGCGCGGCGGCGAGCCGGCGCGCGATGCCTGGCTGCGGTTCGAACACCTTTTCCCAGGCATGGTGACCGAGCTCCTCGCCCCAGTCGTACGCGAGATCGAAGCCGGCGCTGAGATAGTAAGGATCGCGCGCCGAGGCTTCGGCCAAGAGCAGGAGCTCGGGCTTGAGCCGGTGCAGCGCGGCGCTCCAGCTCGGGAAGAACGCGGGCGCGCGCTGGCGCACGCCCCACGCCGCGTCGACCCGGTAGCCGTCGATATCGCGCTCGCGCACCCAGCTGCTCGAGAAGGCGAGCACCCAGCTCTGGACCTCGGGGTTGTCGTAGTTGAGGTTCGGCAAGGCGATCCAGTCGAAGTAATGGGTCGGCGCGCCGTTCGCGTCGCGCGCGTAGAACGAGAAATAATGGGAGCGCGCGCCGTAGGCCTCGGCCTGGCGAAAGTAGCGGTGCTGCGCCGAGCTGTGATTGACGACGAGATCGAGCAGGACGCGCAATCCGCGGGCGTGCGCGCCGCGCACGAGCTCGTCGAGGTCGCGCGCGCTGCCGTAATCGGCTCGCACGTGAAAGAAATCGGTGACCGCGTAGCCGAAGTCGCCGGGTATCGTCTCGAAGATGGGCGACAGCCAGAGCGCCGTGATTCCGAGCTCACGCAGGGCGTCGAGCGCTGCGCTCACGCGCGCGAGCGGCGGGGCGTCGGCCGGAGTTGCGAAGCGCGGAGGCACCACGCCGTAGAGGATCGCCCGTTCGAGCCAGGGCGAACGCGCGCCCTCGACGTGCGGCGCGACTCCGCCGCTCGCGGTGGCGCCCGGTCGCGCGGCGATGATCTCGCCGTTCGGGGCTGCGTCCGGCGCCGTCCCGATCATCCCGAAGAGGCGCACGGGCTGCGCGCGCAAGAGATGTCCGCGCTGGTCTCGGCAGCTCGCGCTGACCCGATTTTCGCCCGGCGCGAGCGAGATGCGCGCCGAAAACGCCATGCCTTGCGCAGCGGCGGCGAAGCTTCGCGCGCCCACCAGCACTTCGCAGCGGGTCAGCTGCCCGGGACGCGTGAGCCGACCGTGCAGCTCGAGCTCGCGGGACCAGACATCAGCGTCGAGCGTCAGCAGTTCGAGCTCATGCGCCACCACCGCGCGCGGCGGGGCCGCGCAGGCGAGCCACATCAGCGTGAGCGCGCACGACGCGAGGGAACGCCGGCGAGAGCGTGCGCAGGCGAGCCGCCGGGGACAGGGCGGGGCCCGAACGACATCCCTCGCGCGCGATCCGCCTTTTCGCATCGCGCGGTCATGCCTGCGCGCGCGCCAAGGGTTGCGGCTTCGGCTGCGTGCGCGAGCCGATCAGGGCGAGCCCCGAAAGCGGAAGCCAGAGCGGAAAGAAGAGCGGCAGCGCGCGTGTGAGGGCAGCGATCCCGGCGAATCCGCGCGCAGCGCGTCCGGAGCGATCGATCACCTGAAAGGTTGCGCGCTCGTCTGCATCGCGCGCGGCGGCCAGGACGTCGAAGCGCAAGAGCCAATCGAACCAGGGCAAGAGGCGCGCGAGAGCTCTGCCGAGTGTCGCGCGCGGATCGTACACGAACGTGCGCTCGCGCAGCTCGGGCGTGACGAACAGCAGGTAGGCGCTGAGCATCAACCAGCTGAACAGGTCGACGCTCGCCGAGGCCTCGATCCCGAGGTGAAAGACGATGCCCAGCCAGAAGGCGAGCGCGCGCGTGCGCGGAAACCACAGCGCGAGCGCCAGGAAAAGCTCGGTCGCGATCGCGAGCTTGGAGGCGATGCCCGCGAACTCGGGCGACCTTAACAGTTGTCGCGTGAGCTCGGAAGCGCCGCGCATGCTGGCGCGCGCGAAGCGCAGATGCATGACCTGTCCGCCGCGCCAATCGTCATCGAACAGCTTGCCCAAGCCCGAGGCGAGGTAGATCGTCGAGACTTGGGCTTGCGCGAGCCGCACCGCCCACCAAGGCCCGAGCACCGACTGCGTGCGCCTGCGCAACAGCGCCCACAAGTTGTAGCCGTGCTCGCAGGGCGTGAACGACACGAGCAGCGCGAGCAAGTGCGTCGCGTAGCGGTTGTTATGGTATTGGAGGCGATCGCAGGCGAGCAGATAGAGCCCGA
>CAZYWR010000686.1:0-4631 GCA_964651185.1 uncultured Polyangiales bacterium | reverse complement strand
GGCGACGAGGTGCGCATCGCCGATCTGCCGAAGAACATCGCGCGCCGGAGCGCGGAGGGGGCGCCCATCGACTTCGGCGCGCGCGTGTTGCCGATGCGCGAGATGCAGCGCCGCTACGCGGCCTGGGCGTTCGCCCAATGCGGCGGCGAAAAGCGCGCGACCTGCGAGGCGCTCGAGATCGATTACAAGACGCTGGTCCGCCATTTGAGCTGACGAGCGCTCAAGCTGCAGAGCGGGCCGCGCAGCGCGCGCCTTCGTGAGCGAGCAGCCAACGCTTCCGCGCGAGTCCGCCCGCGTAGCCGGTCAGCGAGCCGTCGGCGCCGATCACCCGATGACAGGGGATCACGAGTCCCACCGGATTGGCGCCGTTCGCCAGGCCGACCGCACGCACCGCCGACGGGGCGCCGATCGCACTCGCCTGCGCCCCGTAGCTGCGCGTCTGCCCGGCGGGGATCGCGCGCAGCGCCGCCCAGGCCCTGCGTTGGAAAGGGGTTCCCGCCGTGCAGACGGGGATGCCCTCGAGCGCGCGCAGATCGCCGGCGAAGTAATGCTCGAGGGCGCTCCGCAGCGCGATCGGCAGCGCGGCCGCGCGTAGCTCGACGCGCCCGTAGTGCAGGCGCAGGAGCCGCTGCATGCGCTCTTCACAGTCGCTCCAGTCGAGCGCGCGCAGGCGTCCGCGATCGTCGCTGACCAGCAACATCGTGCCGATCGACGTGGCCATCTGGTCGATGGCATAGGTATGCAATGTGGTGGTCATGATCTCGCCTCGTAGTTTGCTGTCTCGCGGCTACCTTGTGCCGGGCGCGCCTCGTCTGCTCGCGGTTTTCGGACATGCACCGTCGCGCCCCGCGCAGCCCGCGGCTGATGGGAAAGTGGTCATAGGTGGCGTTGCCGGAACGTGAGCGCGAGCCGTAGCGCGTCGTAGCCATAGCGATCGCGGACGCCGTCGAGCGCGCCGAACAGCTCGGGGTGGTCCTCCTCGAACAAAGGGAGCTGCGCGCCGTCCGGTCGCAAATTCGAGAGCGCCACGCCGAGCAGCCGGATCGCGCGCCGGCGCGCGCGGGCGCGCTCGAACCGCACGTGCACCACGGGATAGAGCAGGCGCTCCGAACCGGTGGGCGTGATCGAGCGCGCGCGCGTGAGCGTCTGAAAATCCGCGTAGCGCAGCTTGAGCGTCACCGTGCCTGCCTTCACGCCGCGCGCCCGCGCGCGCCAGCACACGCGCTCGCACAGCGAGCACAACATCGCCTCGATGCAGGCCGGATCGCGCGCGTCTTCGCGGAAGGTCCGTTCGTTCGAGATCGAACCGAGCGCGCAGCCCGCGGGATCATGCTCTTGAAACGCGGGCCGCTCGCGCCCGAGCAGGTGTATTCCGAGACCACGCGCGCTGCGCTGGACCGAGTCGGCCCAAGCCCCGAACACGCCCCGCAGGACCGGGGGCGGCGCCGACGCGACGTCCGCCAGCGTGAGCAGGCCCAGCGCATGGAGCTTTTGCTCCGCGACCGGTCCGATCCCCGGGAGCTTGCGGATCGGCAAGCGCGCGAGCAGCTCGGCTTCGTGCCCAGCCTTGACGAGCAGCACGCCTTGGGGCTTGGCGAGGCCGCTCGCCACCTTCGCGACCGCGCGGCTGGTCGCGATGCCCGCGCTGGCCGGAAGTCCGACACGGCGCGCGATCGCGGCTTGCAGGTCGCGCACCACGCGCTCGATGGTGGCGTCCGCATCGGCGTCGCCGGGGCGGCGGTACATGCGCTCGCAGCCTGAAAAGTCGAGGAACATTTCGTCGATGCTCGCCACTTGAGACAGCGGCGTGTAACCCTCCGCGATGCGCCTGACCTGCGCGGCGTAGTCGCCATAGACGCCGTGACGCGTCGGCAAGAACACTGCATGCGGCGCGAGCTCGGCCGCGCGCGTGAGCGACATGCCCGAGCGCACCCCGTACGCGCGCACCTCGTAGCTCGCCGCGGTGACGACCCCGCGCTGTCCAGGCAGGCCTCCGACGATCACGGGCTTTCCTACCAGACGTGGGTCGAGCAGCCGCTCCACCGACACGAAGAAGGTGTCGAGGTCGAGGCAGCAGATGCGCGGTGCCGCGAGCGCCATGCGTAGGCCTGATGATACTGCACGCATGGACAGTATCAAAGCGCCAAGCTGTGCGCACCGGATCTGCCGTGGCCGGCTCCGATCCCGAACGGACGGGGCTCAATCTGCGTCGATGCCGTAGCTCTTGAGTTTGCGCTGCAGCGTGCGGCGATCGATGCCGAGCGCGGTGGCCGCGCGCGTGATGTTGCCGCCCATGTCCGCGAGCACGCGCTCGATGTGCGAGCGCTCGACCTCGGCCAGGCTAGCGGCCGCAGGCGCGGGGGGAAGCGGGCTGGCACCTACCCCGGCGGGGCGTCCGCTGTCGGCGTGCGCGAACACGCTGGCCGCGATCATGCGGCGCACCAGCTCGCCATCGAGCACGGGCCCTTCGGCGAACAGGATCGCGCGCCGGAGCACGTTGAGCAGCTCGCGCACGTTGCCGGGCCAGCGGTACGCGACCAGCGCCTGACGCGCGTCGGCGCTCAGCTCGTGCGGCGCGCCGCTCCCGAGCCGTAACAGCAGATGCTCGGCGATCGGCACGATGTCTTCCAGCCGCTTGCGCAGGGGCGCGAGCACGATCGGCAGGACTTGCAGGCGAAAGAACAGATCCTCGCGAAAGCGCCCGCCCTGCACCTCGCCCCAGAGATCGCGGTTGGTGGCCGCGATGATGCGCACGTCGACCGGTAGCTCGCGCTTCTCGCCGACGGGGCGGATCATGCGCGTCTCGAGCGCGCGCAAGAGCTTGGCCTGGCTGTCGAGCGGGAGCTCGGCCAACTCGTCGATGAACAGCGTGCCGCCGTGCGCCTCGCGAAAGAGCCCCGGGTGATCGTTGATCGCGCCCGTGAACGCGCCGCGACGATGGCCGAACAGCTCGCTCTCGAACAGCTCGCGCGCGACCGCCGCGCCGTTGAACGCCACGAACGGTCCGTGCTGGCGCTGGCTCGCGATGTGAATGTGGCGCGCCACGACTTCTTTGCCCGAGCCGGTCTCCCCGTAGATGGCCACGGTCTCGTCGGTGGGCCCGGCGCGCGCGACGAAGCGGCGCACGGCCTCCATCGCCGCGCTCGGTCCCACCAAGGGCGGCACGTAGTCGTGCCCGTCCTCGCCGCGCGCTCCGCGCTTGTCCGAGATCGCCTGCTCGAGCAGCGGCGCCAGCACCTCCGCGTCCACCGGCTTTTCAAGGAACGAGAACGCGCCGAGCTTCATCGCCTCGACCGCCGCCTGCACGGTGCCGTTGCCGGTCAGCACCACGAAGCGCGAGCGCGCCGTGATGCGCCGGCGCAAGAGCTCGAGGCCGCCCATGCCGCTCATGCGCAGATCGAGCAACACGACGTCCGGCGGCGTCGGCCGCGACAGCGGGGAGAGCGCCGCCTCCGCGCTCTCTGCCTCGTCCACCGTGAAGCCGAGGCGGCGCAGCGCCTTGCTCATCGCGAAGCGGAAGGTCCGGTCGTCGTCGACGATCAGCACCGAGCCTTTCATGCACCGCTCCCGCTCCGCGCGCTGCGAAGAGACGCGCGGCTCATGCGCGGACCTCGCGCGCTTCGACCGCGCTCAGCGCTTCGCGCCGCGGCGCGCCGAGCGCGCGCAGGAGCCGTAAGGTGGCGACGGTGCCGCCGCTCGGCCGCGGGTCGAGCCACAGGTCGCCGCCCATCTGCCGCGCCAGCATGAATGAGGTGTAGAGGCCGAGGCCCGTGCCGTGCGGCTTCGTGGTCGCGAACGGCTCGAACAGGCGCTGGCGCACGTCGTCGGCGATGCCGGGGCCGTCGTCTTCGATCAAGATGAGCGCGTGCTCGCCGGACAGCTCGGCGCGGATCGCGACGCTGGCGTCGTCGCGCTCGCGCACCGCGTCGTACGCGTTCTGCAGCAGGTTGACCAGCACCTGCACCATGCGATCGGGATCCGCGGTGACGCACAGCTCGTCGACCCCCTCGCCGACCGTGACGTGCGGTCCTCGCCGCACGCCGGCGAACACCAGCGCGCGCGCCCGCTCCACCACCACCGCGACCGGCACGTCGCCCGCGATCTTGCTGCGCACCAGATCGCCTCCGGCGAGCAGGCTCTGGGTGATGCGGCCGAGGCGCAAGGTCTCATCGTGCACCAGCGCCGCCGACTCGTCGATGTCCGCGCGTAGCTTGTCGAACACGGCATGCCCTGCGGGCTCGCCGAGCTGCGCCGCCTCGCGCAGGCTCGCGCGCATGTCGCTCGCCAGGGTGCGGATGGTCGCGAGCGGCGTGTTGAGCTCGTGCGCCACGCCCTGCGCCACGCGGCCGAGGCTCACCAAGCGCTCTGCCAAGAGCAGACGCTGGTCGGCCAGCGTGGCCTGGGTGCGATCGACGTAGAGGTTCATGAGCTGCGCGTCCGCGCGCGGCGTCGACAGCTTGAACGTGAGCATCTCGTAGACATGCTCTTGATCGTGGGCCTGCACCGCGAAGCGGCAGCGCCCCGGCTCACCGCCCGCGAGCGTCTGCGCGATCGGGCAGGCCCCCTTGCTTACGGGATGGCAAGCGCGGCCGCTTTGCGCACAAAACGGAGCTCCCGGCGCGCGCCCGTCC
>CAZYWR010000685.1:0-2342 GCA_964651185.1 uncultured Polyangiales bacterium | reverse complement strand
CTAAATCCTTCAGGTCCAGGGTCGGGTCGCTCCAGCATGGCCAAGAGCGCCGTTGCCCAGGCCCGGGCTCGGCTGGGCGAAGAGCCGCTCCAGTGGCTGTTCGAACGCTGCTCGGAAAAGTGGGGCCACGAGAGCGCTCGCCGTCACGAGTGGCGTGGTCTCGCCCTGTACGGCGTGGACGGCACGACGGCGCGCATCCCAGACTCACCGGACAATCGCGACTTTTTCGGGAGCCAGTCGGCGGGCGAGAAGAAGGGGCTGAGCGGCTATCCGTTGGCGCGCATCGTGACGCTGATGGCTTTGCGCTCGCACCTCATCGTGGCCGCCGCCATTGGTCCGTATGCTGACGAGCGGCCGATGGCAATGACTCTGTGGCCGAAGCTCCCTGGCAACTCGCTGGCCATTGTCGACCGCAACTTCCTAGCTGCAAACATCCTGCTCCCGCTCGAGAGTTCTGGTGAATCGCGGCACTGGCTTACCCGCGCGAAATCCAGCTCGAAGTGGAAAGTTCTGAAGAAGCTCGGAACGGGCGACGAGCTGGTGGAAGTCGAGGTTAATTCCGAGGCGCGTCACAAGAATCCGGCCCTTCCAAAACTCTGGACAATGCGGGCGATTCGCTACCAGCGACGTGGTTTCAGGCCTCAAACTCTGCTTACCTCCCTGCTCGACAGCAAAGCCTATCCCGCAAATGAGCTTCGCACGCTCTACCACGAACGATGGGAACTCGAGTTGGGCTTTGATGAGGTGAAGACCGACATGCTTGAACGGCAGGAGGCCATTCGCAGCAAGACCCCTCCCGGCGCCATGCAAGAACTCTGGGCGATTGGCCTCGCCTACAATCTCGTCCGCCTCGAGATGGAACAAGGGCCAAGGAGGCTGGTATGCCACCATCGCGCGTCAGCTTCGTCATGAGCTTGCGCCTAATTCGAGACGAGTGGATGTGGGCCGCTGCATCCAGATCGCCGGGCGCGATTCCAGCAAACCTACACCGACTCCGCGATGAACTGAAACGCTTCATCCTCCCTCCCAGGCGAACTGCCCATTCCTTCCCGAGAGCGGTGAAGCTCAAGATGAGCAGCTACGCGCGCAAGCGGCCGACGGTCCCTAAGTGAACGGCATTGGCCTTAAGGCGAGGCGCTCTTTCGTGTTACGTCTGTTGCTCCGGGCGCGCGCCAGGGACTGCGCCCGCGCTACCCGTCACAAGACGCAGAGCGCGAACGTCGGGGACCAGGTTCCCGTGCCACCATCGGCGCCGAGGTTGTGCGCATCGAGGATGCACTCCGCGCTGCTGCCGCACTCGCCGTAATGGCAGCGCTGGCCAAGTACAGCGCAAGCGCCTTCCGCCTGTTCCGGCGGACAGCGCTGGCAGGTTACGCCGGGCGCGCCGATGCACTCATCTCCGCTCTCGATGCATCCAGCAGAGCAGAGTGCTTCCGTAACTTGGCAGCGCTGATCTCGGCAGCGGGCCTGAAAGCCACGCGCGGAGCAGTAAGGACTGGCGTACCACGGCTGCGGACCACCATCGATTGGGCAATTATCCATGACCGCGCGCAACGCGCGATCGAGGATTTCCAACCCGCTGGTACGCGATACGGATTGCACTCCGCAACTGGAGGTACAAGGTGTATTGATCTCCATGAGAGCGCAGTCCGTATCTTGCTCGCAGCGACGGTCCGCCTGCTCGACAGCGTCTTGGAGTCGCTTTGCAGACTGATCGGTATCTCGCTGGTCGGGAGTTCGTGCGTCCGGCGCGTCGTCCGCTTGTGCCGCATTGGAAGCCACGGAGTGGCGCGCGAGCCGCTCTTCGCGGTCCAAGCACGCGAGTAGCGCACAGAACCCAACTGTCCACAAAGGCGGAACCGGGACTCTCCATGCGTGAGCAGCCTTTGGCACCTCCGCACGTTATGCTGCTTCCACGGCCGAGCGCCAGCGTTTCCAGTGCGCGTCGAGAAGGCGACCTCGGTGATGGCGGCGGCCTCGTTTGTCACCATGCCGCGCGCGCTCGCTACCATCTCAGATTTGGTGAGGGTGGGGGGCGGCCGCAGGCAAGTCCGCGCTTGGACAGTCGAGCGCACATCCGCAAAGCACTGCCTCCGCGTCTTCACAGCGTCCATCGCCGCAGTAACCTTCCACGCAGGCATAGACGCGCAGCGGTGGGTCGAAGCAGGCGCGCTCCCCATTCACTTCGGCGGCCTGATGTTGGAAGACTTCGCGTAGTCCGGCGCAACATGGAAGGTAACCTCCTTCTTTGCCGATCTCATAGTTGCCGGGACCGCGGCACGCTTGGTGCGGAGCGCTCGCTGGCTGACATACGACGCTGGCCTCGACCGCTTGCACGCAAG
>CAZYWR010000684.1:0-6604 GCA_964651185.1 uncultured Polyangiales bacterium | reverse complement strand
CAACGAGCTGTCCGACCCACTGTTCTTCGAGTGCGTCCGCGAGTCGGCGTTCACGCTGATCATTCCCCCGCCGCTCACGACCGGGCAGGAGAAGTTCGAAGTGAACGGTTACTTCGGACCGCGACCCTGACGGCTTCGCGCGGTGCGGCGCTGGTATAGCCGCTCCGCCTCTTATAAAGTCATCTACCGCTGAGTAGTCATAACGTTCAATCGCCGCAATTTCCCACGTAGGCCGCAGCGGCGGCGCTGCCGTCAACGAGGCGGCTTCTTGCGTTCACTCGCGTCCGCTCCCTCATCGTCGTCGGGCTCTTGGGGCTGGCCGAAGAGCTGCTCGGCGATGCGCTCGAGTGCGCGGGGATCGCTCGGCAGAGCGCCGAGCGGCGACCCTGGCTGTCCGAGCGCGCCGGCGAGCTGCTCCGCGAGGCCGCGGAACTCGCTCGAGCTGCCCATCAGCGCTTGCACTTCGCGGGTCATCGCTTGCAACGCGCTCGCGTCGCCCTGCGCAGCCGCAGTCGCGGCACCGAGCAGCGAGTTCGGCAATTGCCCGAGCAGCTGGCCGAACAGTCCCTCGAAACCGCCTGCGCCGTCGGTCTCGAGCGCGCTCGGGAGCGGCCCCCACATGCCTCCCTCGCCGACCTCCTCGATCACCCCTTCGTAGGTGCGCGCCTTGGGCGCCGCGACCTCGGGAAAATAGAAAATGCCCCGCGGATCGTCGTGCTCGCTCTCGAGCTCGGCTCCCAAGGAAGCGTAGAGTTGGATCGTGAGCGCGGCCGGTTCGCTCGCGAAGTCTTCCCCGGTATGCACGAGCGCGGCGTCCTCGAGCGGCTCGACGCGAAGCCCGCTCTCGGGAGCCGGCGAGAGCGCGCGTACGCGCAGCAGTGCGATGGCTTGGATGGGCATGATCTGGCTTTAGACCCGGGCGCGCATGCCGTCGAGAGAGCTCCCGCTCAGCTTCTTCTTTGAGCTCTCGACTTATTCGCGCGGACGCGGCCACGCAGCGACGCCGAGCCCATCGGAGGAGACGGAAGAGTGCATCCACTTCGCAGCGGCCATGCGTCTGAATCTTTGTGCGTGCGTTCCGTCGTTCGGTAACAGCATCAATTGCTGTTGCCATGCCGCAAGCGCACGCAGCGATCCGCTCTGTCTTACGAATTGCCGCGATCTTGCGCGAAAAAACGTAAGAACTGCGTTACCACTCCGCGACTACAACCATGTAGGCCAGCATAGTCGTTTGGCTTGCGCTTCCTCGACCATGACCTTCCAGTCGGGCGGTCAGCGCGGAGGCGCGAGCGCAACAAAAGGAAACAGCGATTGCTTAGGAACACGCGAGTCAAAGTGAGTGGCTTCGCGCGCCAGAGCACAGAGAGGACGGCCCCATGAGAACTCGGTTGCTTGGACTTGTCGTTCCCCTCGCGCTCGGATACGCGGCGTGCGGCGACGACCATTCGGAAAGTGTAGATAGCGGGCTCGTCAGCGACGCGAGCGCGATCACGGGTCTGCCAGCCGACGCCGGAACGGCGAGCGATGCCGCGGCGCCCACGAGCGGAGCGGACGCGGCGTCGACCACTCCGCCGATCGCGACGGGCGGCGATGGCGGGCACGGTGGCTTGCCTGGCGCGCCTGGCTTCCCGGGCGCGGGCGGCGATGGCGGCTCCCCGTTCCCGCCCGGCACGGGCTTTCCGGGCGCGGGCGACGGCGGCTTCCCGTTCCCGCCTGGCACGGGCTTCCCGGGCGCGGGCGACGGCGGCTTCCCGTTCCCGCCCGGCGCGGGCTTTCCTGGGTTTGGGGATGGTGGCTTCGCGTTTCCACCCGGGACGGGCTTTCCTGGGTTTGGGGATGGTGGCTTTCCCTTCCCGACCGGCGGGTTCCCAGGCTTTGGCGACGGTGGCTTCCCCTTCCCGACCGGCGGGTTTCCGGGTAACGGCGGCGCCCCGGGGACGGGCGGCGGGTTCCCCGGCACGGGCGGGTTCCCGGGCTTCGGGGACGGCGGCTTCGCGTTCCCGGCTGGGTTTCCGGGTGTCGGGGACGGCGGCTTCGCGTTCCCGGCCGGATTTCCGGGCTTCGGGGATGGCGGCTTCGCGTTCCCCGTCTTCGGAGATGGCGGCTTCGCGTTCCCCGGCTTCGGGGACGGCGGCTTTCCGTTTCCCTTCTTCGGGGATGGCGGTTTCCAGTTCCCCGCTCCTCCGGCGACGACGGACGACTAGCCTCTCCATCCACGGAGTCTCCGGCGCAGGAAGCGCCTCCCGTTCGTTTCGCGAAGCATCCACGAGTCGCGCCGAGTAGCGCAAACGGAGCGGATGTTCGGGATCGTCGGCGTTCGGGCGGTCTGCTTAGGCCGAACTTCCCCGGGCGCAAATGCGTGCCTTCAGCGAGGGGAAGTTCGGCTTAGGGCGTTGCCGGAGCTCCTGGGCGCAACGCGGGGTCGACGTTGCGCATGTACTCGTCGATGACACCGCGGATGGTCGCGTCTTTGAGGACGACCGAGATCTCGATGCGCCGGTTCTGTTCGTAGGCCTGCTCGCTCTTTTCTGTGTTGAGCGGCCGGAACTCGGAGTAGGCGCACGAGGCGAAGTAGCTGCCGTAGGATTGCTCGAGCTCGCGGTTGGCCGCGAACATGTGGTCGAGCACGGCGTTGGCGCGCTTGGCCGAGAGCTCGCGGTTGTAGGCGGGCTGCCCGCGCTCATCGGTGTGCCCTTGCACGAGCACCACGTCGATGTTCGAGCGCACGCTGGGATCGGCGAGCACGCGCGCGAACGCGTCGGCGAGCTTATCCAAGAGGCGCTTGCCCTCGGGTTTGATCGTGTAGGAGTTGTACTCGAACACCAGACTCTCGTTGAGCACGATGTTGCCGTTCTCCGCAATGCGCAGCTGGGGCGCGGTCTTGCCGCCTGCCTTCTGCAGCTCCGCCTCGAGCGAGTTCTTCACCTTCGTGAGCAGGTCGACGCGCAGCACCGAGATCCCATGCAAGCGCGAGCGCAGCTCCTCGAGTTCGCGGTTGCTGTCGCCGATCACGGCTTGCTGGGCGGTCACCTTCTCTTCGGAGAGCTTGAGCTGCGCCTGGCCCGCTTCGATCTCGGCGGCCAGCGAGCGCAGGCGCCGCTCGGAGCTCGCGATCTCGCGCTGCGAGGCCTCGAGCCGCTCGAGCGTGCTCTTGAGATCGCTGCGCGTGCGCTCGAGGTTTTTCCCGCTGATCAGGTTCTGCATGTACGCGAGCAGCACCAGCACGAACAGGATGAGGGAGATCGTGGAGATCAGGTCCGTGAACGAGGGCCAGAAGTTCTCCCCGGCCTCTTCGTCCAACAGCGGTCGTCGGCGGCTGCGCATGTTCGGGCCTCCGCGCCTTCACCCGCGCTCGCGCGAGCGCAGCACGCCTACTTCGCGCGAGAGCGCATCGCTCAGATCGCCGAAGCTCAGGCTCATGCGCTGGATGTTGTCTTTCAGGTGCATGTTGAATTCGCGAAAGTCGCGCGTGTTGTGGGAGAAGCCGGCCAGCGCCTGCTCGAACGCGTGCACCGCCTGGCCGAGCCGTCCGACCGACTGATCGAAGCCGCTCAGCGCGCGTTCGAGCCCGAGCGCTTGCCCCGGGGGCATCACACCGCCCGTGCTCGCGCCCGCGTAGCCGCCGCGCACGGCGCTCAGGAGGACGTTGTCGAGGTAGGCCTCGATCTGGATCATCACCGCGGTCCGGCGGTCGCCCACGTTCGCGAACACGCCGAGCAAGGTCATGATGATCGCGGCCAGGATCCCGAACAGCGAGCAGGAGAAAGCGACCGACATGCCGGTCAAGGCTTCCGTGAGGCCCTTGGTCAGCGACTCGGTGATCTCGCTGGCGCTGCCGGTCGTGCCCGAGATGAGCGCGACGAGCTTGCCGATCGAGAGCGACAAGCCGTAGAACGTGCCCACCAGGCCCAAGATGATCAAGAGCCCGGTCGCGGAGCGCACGAAGCGCTCACCCACCAGCAGGCTCTTGAGCTCGGCGTGAAACGCGCTGTCGACGATGGCTTGGGTGTTGAGGTCGTTGGGGTTGCGCTGAAAGGCCTCGAGCGTCTCGCGGGCGATGCGGTTGAGCACCGGGCTGCGGAAGCTCGGCGTGGGGTCGCCGCGCCGCCGCAGCTCTCGCTCCAGCGCGGCGTAGCGAGCGCGGATGAGAAAGGTGAGGGCGGTCCCGAGCGCCAGGAACCCAAGGATGGTCACCAGGATGAGTTGGCCGCTCACGTCGAGCAGCGAGAGGCTCTTGAACAGGGCGTCGCGCATGCGTGCTTCTCCTCGTGTTGCTCGCGCGCTGAAGGCGCGCAGTTCGACGGCCTTTCGGCGTCGCTCTCCGCCGCGGATCGGTTCGAGCGAAGATCGGCGCGAAGCGACCGCAGCGGCCGCCAGCATGGTTGCACACGGACGCTCCGCGCCAAATACCTGCTCGTGAGGGCACGCCGGCGGAGCGACCGCCGTCGGCGAGCGAAGTGCCCGGCGCTCCGCGAAGGGCAAGGAAGCGCATGCCCCGAGCGAGCGACGAAGAAAATCATCGGCCCGTGTCGATCCCGGGAGCGGTCGTGCGTCGCCCGATCAGGAGCAGGGCTCGCCTCCGGGAGCCCGCGCTTCCCCTCAACCCGCAAAAGGAGACGGCGATGCGATTCATGGTGATTGTCAAGGCGAGCAAGGAGTCGGAGGCAGGCGCCCTTCCGGACGAGAAAATCCTCGCCGAGATGGGCAAGTTCAACGAGGAGCTGGTCAAGGCGGGGGTGATGCTCGCGGGCGAAGGACTGCAGCCGAGCTCGAAGGGCGCTCGCGTGCGCTTCGAGGGAACGAGGCGCACGGTGCTCGACGGCCCTTTCACCGAGACCAAGGAGCTCGTCGCTGGCTACTGGTTGTGGCAGGTGCGGTCCAAGGAGGAGGCGATCGAATGGCTCAAGCGCGCGCCATTCCAGGAAGGCGAAGTCGAGATCCGTCAGGTATTCGAGTCGGCCGACTTCGCACCGAGCGATCCCACCGGCGAGCTGATGAAGAAGGAAGAGGAGCTCCGCAAGAAGATCGAGTCGCGGCGCAGCTGAGCGGCGAGAACGGCAGGCGGCGCTCGGCGGGCCCGCGCATCGCCCGTCGCGTCCTCTTTAGGCTTGGCTCGCGCTAATAGACGCGCATGCTGAGCTGCTTCGACCATGTCACCATCGCCGTGCGCGATCTCGCCGAGGCCAGCGCGCGCTACGCGCTGCTGCTCGGTGCGCCGCCGACCTGGCGCGGCGAGCACGCGCAGCTCGGAACGCGGGCGGCGCTGTTCGGGCTCGAGAACGGCCTCCTCGAGTTGGTCGGGCCGCGTGACGAACACGCGCCGGAGGCCGAGGGCCTGCGCGCATGGGTGGCGGCGAACGGCGAGGGGTTGCAGGCGCTGGCCTTCGGGACCGAGGACGCGCGAGCGCTGAGCGAGGCGTTGCGCGCGCGCGGTCTGCGCGCCACGCCGCCGCAAGAAGGCGAGGCGCAAGGCGAAGATGGAAGGCAACGGCGCTACCGCGTCGTCGAGCTGTCGCCGCGTGCGACGCGCGGACTTTCGGTGCTGGCGGTCGAACGCGCCGACGCACTGAGCTTGCGTCGCCGCGACCTCGTTCCTGCGGCCGTCTCGGCGCTCGATCACGTGGTCGTACGCACGAGCGATGTCGCTGCCGCGCGCGCGCTCTATGGCGACGGACTCGGCCTACGGCTCGCCTTGGAGCGCGAGTACGAGGGGCGGCGCATGCTGTTTTTCCGCGTGGGCGGCGTCACCATCGAGGTCGTCGAGGAGCGCAAGGCGGGCGAGAGCGATCGCCTGGTTGGGCTCGCGTATCGGGTGCGCGAGCTTGAAGCGGCGCACGCGCGCTTGGCAGGGAGGCTCGACGTGAGCGAGCTCCGGGTAGGCCGCAAGCCCGGGACGCGCGTGTTCACCGTGCGTGATGCAGGCGTGCCGACGCTGTTCGTGCATGATCCGGCGCGCGCGTAACGCGCACATGCCCTGCAGCCGCCAACAGCGCTGCGGTGCAGCGAGCGGGGCGCCCGCGCCGCCTCGTGCTCCGCGGAGAACTGCCCGTCGCTTCAGCCCGACGTGCCGGTTCCGGTGCCGCTCGCCTCTGGCTGCGCGCCGCGTACGCCGTCGCTGCTTGGAGCCGCTTGGCGCAGCCGCGAGTGATGGATGCCGTAAGTAAAGTAGACGACGAAGCCGATCACGAGCCAAATCACCAACCGCGCCCAGGTGTCTCCCGGTAGGTTCTTCATCACGTAGGCGCAGGCGAGCGCGCCGAGTGGTCCGACCAGCCACGGCATGCGCACGCGAAAGTCGCGTTTGGCGTCTGGCTGCGTGATGCGCAAGATCGGCACGCCGATGCACACCAGTAAGAACGCCAGCAAGGTGCCGATCGAGACCAGCTCGCCCACGAGGTGCAGCGGCATCACCCCGCCGGCGAGCGCGACGAACGCGCCGGTGAGCACGGTCGCGACGTGGGGCGTGTGGAAGCGCGCGTGCACGCGGTCGAACCACGGTAACAGGCCGTCGCGCGCCATCGCGTAGAAGATGCGCGTTTGGCCGAGCATCAACACCAAGATCACCGAAGTAAGACCGGCGAGCGCGCCGAACTTCACGAGCGAG
>CAZYWR010000683.1:0-2000 GCA_964651185.1 uncultured Polyangiales bacterium | reverse complement strand
GTCGAGCATCGCTAGAACAGGATCCGCGTCCGGATGTTCGTCGGCAGGTCGGCGATCGCCTTGCGCACGTCGTTCGAGACGTCCTGATCGAGATCCATGATCAGGTAGCCGATCTCCGCGTCGGTCGAGAGCATCTGGCTGTGGATGTTGGCGTTCAGCTCGGACACGATGTGGTTCACGTCGCGCAGCACGCCGGGGACGTTTCGGTGCACGTTCAGGATGCGGTGGGTGCCCGGCGCTTGCGGCATCTCGATCTGCGGAAAGTTCACCGCGCCCGTCGTGGCGCCGGTGTTCACGAACTTGATGAGCGAAGTCGCCACCTCGCGCCCGATCGAAGCTTGCGCCTCGGCGGTCGAGCCGCCGATGTGCGGGGTCAGCACCACGTTGGGCAGGTTCTGCAGCGGCGTGACGAAGTTGTCGCCGTTCGACGCCGGCTCTTCCGGATACACGTCGATCGCGGCGCCGGCCAGGTGACCGCTCTTGAGCGCCTCCACCAACGCCGGAATCTGCACGACCGTACCGCGGCTGGCGTTGAGCAAGTACGACCCCGGCTTCATTTGGGCCAACTGCGGGGCGCCGATCATCTCGTGCGTGTCGCGCGTCGCCGGCACGTGCAACGTCACGTAGTCGGCCTCGCCTAGGAGCTCGCCTAGAGACGCGCAGCTCCGGTTGTTGCCCATCGGCAGCTTGGTCATGACGTCGTAAAAGATGACGCGCATGCCGAGCGTCTCTGCCAGCACGCCGACCTGGCGCCCGATGTGGCCGTACCCGACGATGCCCAGGGTCTTGCCGCGCACCTCGTAGGAGCCGACGGCGACCTTGTGCCATTGCCCCTGGTGTACCTCCCGGCTGCGGTCACCGAGCTGGCGCGCGAGCATGATCACCTCGCCCATCATCAGCTCCGCCACGCTGCGCGTGTTGCTGAAAGGCGCATTGAACACAGGCACGCCGCGCGCATTGGCGGTGACCAGGTCCACTTGGTTGGTGCCGATGCAGAAGCAGCCGAGCGAAAGCAGGCGGCGCGCCTCGCGCAACACCGCGGCCGTGACCTGCGTCTTGCTGCGGATCCCGAGCACGTGGACGTCGGCGATGCGCTTGGCCAGCTCGGGCTGTGGCAGCGCGGTCTTGAGGCGCTCGACCTGGAAGCTCTCGCCGGAGAACAGCTCATTCGCGCTCTCGTGGATGTTCTCCAACAAGAGGACCTTGATCTTCTCCTTGGGGAACGATGTGGCGCCGCTCTTGTGCGATTCGTGGTGGGCCATGGGTTTCGCCATGGCTTCTACGCGAAGCGCGCGGCAGTTCAAGCCCATCCCGTCGACCCGGCGCTCGACCGGCGCAGCGCCCGCCCGATACCGCATGCGCGAGCGAGTCGCCGCTGGCGACGGCGCGCTCCGGAGCGCATGGGAGGGGCATCTCGGGCGATGTAGCCGATCGCCCGCGCGCTCTTCCTATCGCGAGGCGTTGCGAGTTGCCGTACCATCGAGAATGCGCGCGCCAACACGCGCGCATGGGGAGCGCGCCAACACGCGCGCATGTAGCACGAAGCGCGCAGCCGTGCGCGCCAGCCGAGTAGCGACAGGCCCGCCCGCACCCGCGGTCCGGCCTGGGAAAGTTGTCACGTGACCGCCGCCTTGCCCACCTCCAAACCCGTGGCGATCGATGATGTTCCGCTCGCCGAGCGCGCAGATGTACTGCTCGCCCGCGCGCTCGAGCTGGGCGCCTTGCCCGCCGCGATCCAGGAGCTGCTCGAGCAGACGCGCCGCGACGACGCCGAGGTAGGGCCGGTCGTCGACGCGCTCTCGCGCAACCCGAGCCTCGCCGCGGCGGTCCTGCGCGCCGCCAACAGCGCGGCGTACGGCCAGGCGCGCTCGATCGGCGATCTCACGCGCGCAGTGATGGTGATCGGCATGCAAGAGCTCCATGACTTGGTGGCGGGCAGCTCGATGCTCGTGGCCTTCAGCCGGCCCGATCCGCTCTCCGAGCGCATGCAGGCGAGCGCG
>CAZYWR010000682.1:0-3229 GCA_964651185.1 uncultured Polyangiales bacterium | reverse complement strand
ATGTCGGGCCTGCCGGACCCAATACTCAGGGTCGGTCAGCTCGTCGGAGGCGAACGTACCCGTAAGGTTGCTGAGCAGCGGACGGGCCGGTGCATGAAAAGTAAGGGTCTGCGCGACGCGCCGGAGACCGTCCAGCATGGGCTCCATGCGCGCAGAGTGGAACGCGCGCGAGACCGCCAGCCGCTTGGTGGACACGCCGCGGGCAGCGAAGCCCTGGGCCACGTGGTCGACCAGCGCCGCGTCGCCGGCGATCACCACCGACTCGACGCCGTTGACGGCGGCGATGGAGAGCTCGGGATGCGCGGCTAGGGCTTCGGATACGGCCTCTTCGCTCGCCCCGATCGCGACCATCGCGCCCCCCTCCGGCAGCGCCTGCATCAACTTGCCCCGCGCGGCGACGAGCTTCACGGCGTCTTCCAGAGAGAACACGCCGGACACGCACGCCGCCGTGAGCTCGCCGATGCTGTGGCCGAGCAACACGTCCGGCTCGATGCCCCAGGACCGCCAGAGCGCAGCCAGCGACCACTCCAGGGCGAACAGCGCGGGCTGCGTGTACTCCGTCGTGTGAAGGCGACCAGCCTGCGGCTCGCTCCACATCACCTCGAGCAGCGGAAGCTCGAGCTCGCGTTCGAATCGCTGCGCGCACTCATGGAGAGCTTCGCGAAAGACCGGCCATTCCCGCGCGAGCGCCTCGCCCATCCCGACCCGCTGCACCCCCTGTCCCGTGAACAGGAACGCCACCTTCGGACGCGCGACGCGCACCTCGGCGAGCACGCCCTGCGGCGCTTGTCCTCGCGCCAAACGCGCCAGCCCTTCCGCGAGCTCTTCGCGGCAGCTCGCCGCGAGCGCAAATCGATGCGGATGGTGCGTGCGCGTCGTCGCCAAGCTGAACGCGAGCTCATCCAACCGCTCGTCCGCGAGCTCTGCGTGCAGGCGTCCCGCCGCCGCGCGCAGCGCCTCCGCCGTGCGCGCCGAGAGCACCACCAGCTCCGCGCTGCGCGCCGCCGGCGCCACCGCCGCGCGCACGGGCTCACGCGGCGCTTCTTCCACGATGACGTGCACGTTCGTGCCGCTCGCGCCGAAGTTGCTGATGCCTGCGATGCGCGGCGCGCCGTTCTGGTGCCAGTCGATCGGCGCGGAGGTGACCTTCAGCGGCAGCTCTTCCCACGCCACGTGCGGGTTTGGCGCGTCGAAGTGCAAGTGCTTGGGGATGCGCTCATGCTGCAGCGACAGCACCACCTTGACGAGCCCCGCGATCCCCGAGGCGGCCTCGAGATGCCCGATGTTGGTCTTCACCGCGCCCACCAGCAGCGGCGACTCCACGCTGTGGCCCTCGCCGTACGCGGTCGCGAGCGCGTCGAGTTCGATCGGGTCGCCCAAGCTCGTGCCGGTGCCGTGCGCTTCGACGTAGGCGACCTCCTTGGCGGAGACCCCCGCGGCGGCCAGCGCAAGGCGAATGGTCTCCGCTTGCGACGTGCCGTTGGGCACGGTGAGACCGCTGCTGGCGCCATCGTGGTTCACGGCGGAGCCGCGGATGAGTGCCAGGATCTGGTCACCGTCGGCCTGCGCTCGGGACAGCCTCTTGAGCGCGATCACCGCGCAGCCTTCGCCTCGTCCGTAGCCGTCCGCTCGGGCCGAGAAGGTCTTGCACCTGCCGTCGGGCGAGAGCATCCGCAGCCGCGAGAGGATGACCATGGTGTTGGGCGACGCGAGCACGTTCACGCCGCCCACCAGCGCGACCTCGCACTCGCCCTGCCGCAAGCTCTGGCAGGCGAGGTGGGCGGCGACCAGCGACGACGAGCACGCGGTGTCGACCGTCAGACTGGGACCCTGGACGCCGAGCACGAACGACAGGCGTCCAGCTGCCATGCTCAACATCATGCTGCCGGTTCCGTCGTACGCCTGCAGCGCCTCCGGATCGCCCGCGTTCGCACCGTACCCGCTCGGCGACATACCCACGAACACGCCCACGCGCCGCGCGCGCAGGGCATCCTGCGTGAGGCCTGCACGTTCGATCGCTTCGACAGCGGTCTCGAGCAGCAAGCGCTGCTGCGGATCCATCGTCATGGCTTCGCGCGGCGAGATGCCGAAGAACGGCGCGTCGAACAGATCCGCGGACTCGACCAGCGCAGCGTGGCGCGTGTACATCTTGCCGCGCGTGTCCGGATCGGGATGATAGTAAGCGTCCACGTTCCAGCGCCGCGCGGAGATCGGGCCCACCGCGTCGACGCCGCCCTCGAGCAGCCGCCAAAACGCTTGCGGCGTGTCCGCGCCGCCCGGGAAGCGGCACGCGAGCCCGACGATCGCGATCGGCTCCGAGGACGCAGCGGCGCCGCCTATGGCTAGGCCGGCGCGGTCGTCTTGGACGGCCAATCCGAGCTTGGCCAGCAGGTGCGAAGTGAGCTGGTCGATGCTCGGATGGTTGAAGAGCTCGGGCGCAGACACGCGGATCCCGAGCTGCGCCTGCAGCCGCTTGCACAGCTCGAGCGCCGACATGGAATCCATGCCCAAGCCGAACAGGCCGCGCTTGGGATCGAGCGCATCGGGGCTCTGAAAGCGCAACGTGCGCGCGACCTCCTCACGCACCAACGCAGAGACCGCACTGGCGCGCTCGACGTCGCTCGCGCGCGCGAGCCTCAGCTCGTTCGCGACAGGCACGGGCGCGAGCACCGGCTGCTTATGCGCGGCCGTCTCCGGGCTCGCGGGCTGCGCGATCGGCGCAGGCTCGACCCAGTAGCGCTGTCGCTGGAAGGGATAGGTGGGCAGCTCCAGGCGTCGCCGGTGATAGGGCGCGTCGAACGTCTTCCAGTCGACGCGGGCGCCGCGCACGTACAGCTCGCCGAGACTTCCGAGCAGCGTCTCCCAGCCGTCCTGATCGCGTAGCAGGGAGGGCACCCAAACCGCTTCGTTGGCGTGCTCCAACAGCGAGGACATGGCGGTACCCAGCGCGGGATGCGCGCTGAGCTCCACGAACAGCCGAAAGCCGTCTTGGAGGAGCCGTTGCACAGCATTCGCGAACTGGACTGGCTGGCGGAGGTTTTGGATCCAGTACTCGGGTCCGAGCTCGTTGCCTGTCAAACGCGCGGAGGTGACGGTGGAGTAGAGGGGGATGCTCGCATCGCGCGGCGCGATGGATGCGAGCAGCTGGCGCAGCTCGCGACCCAGCGGCTCCATCTGCGCCGTGTGCGAAGCGTAATCCACCTTGATCCGCCGGCAGAACACACCTTCT
>CAZYWR010000681.1:0-8746 GCA_964651185.1 uncultured Polyangiales bacterium | reverse complement strand
AGCCAGCCGCTGCCGCGTGTGAGCATGAGATCGCGTGCAGCGGTCCAGGATTGGCGGAGCGCCAACCCGGCCACGATCGCGAGGCCGAGCGCGCACGCGAGCGCGATGGTGCGAAGGCCGCTCGAGCGTGTACTGGAAAGCTCGCGACGGGGAGATGCCCGGGAGGCTCCGTCGCGCGGCTCTGCGGCGCTCACAGCGACTCCAGAAAGGCGAACAGGCCGCGCAGATCGGCGGGCGTGAGGCATGCGCTGTCGCCATGCCGGTTCGCGCGGTTGTGCTCGCCGATCACGGATGTCACGGTGCGCGCGCGGCCATCGCTCAAATAAGGCGCGCTCGTCGCGAGCGAGAGCAGGGAAGGTGTGTCGAGCAGCGCGTCCGGCGGCTCCTCTGCGCGCGGAAAGAGGTTGCGCGCCAGATGCTGCCCCAGGTGCGTGAAGGCCGGAAAGCTGTGGCAGCCCGCGCAACCGGCGCGCACGAAGGCGCGCAGCCCGCGCCGCTCGAGCGCGATGTCCTGACGACGCGCGGAAAAAGACCGATCGCGGCGCGGCAGCGCCGCCACGAACGCGGCCAGCATCTCGGGCCGCCCGCGCACCTTACGCAAGTAGCCGCGGTACAGCGTCTGCGCGACGTGATCCAGGTCTGCGAGCCGCGCAAAGCTGCCGTCGCGCAAGTAAGGTCCGGTGCCGGCCAGACCGCGCACGCTCAAGGTCGGAAGCAGCCGACGGACGCCGAGGTTATGCGCGCTCTCGTCGCTGTCCGCGTGCATGTGACAGCTCTGACAAGAGATGCCGCTGCGCGTGCCCTCGTAGAAGGCGCGTTCGCCGAGCCGGCGCGCGAGCGCTTCGGGCTGATGTGTACGCAGGTAAGGCGCATCGGGCGCGAGACGCAGCATGCGCCACTCCGTCGCTCCGGGAGACAACAGTCCGATCGCACCTTCGGACGGTGAAGTGATCACGAGCGTGCCATCGGCCAGCTCCGCGATCCCGTGCGGCGCGCGCAGATCGGTGTCGGCGAGGTCCACGATCGCGGGTTCGGGTCGTCCGGGCTGCAGCCGCCAGAGCTCGTCGCTGCCCGCGAAGGCGAACAACAGGCCTTCCGCGCGTGCAGCCTGGATACCGAGCGGCGAGATCCCGCGGTCGACGTCCCCGGCGCGCGACTGGCGCGGGCTCCGGCGCGCCGTCAGCAGCGCATGCGCGACGCGTAAGGGCTCGACCTCGACCGTCAGGACTTGATCCTGGACGAAGTGATTCCCGAGGTTGCTCGGTCCTTGCGGTCGGTAGTCGGTGACGGCCACGAACATCCGCGATCCATCCTGAGATCGCGCCATGGTGACCGCCGCGCGTCCGAGCGGCAGGCTCCCAGCGCCGCGATAGCCATCCGATGTCTTACGGTAGCGCCAGAGCCGTGCGTCTGCGCGCGTGGTCACGATCAGCGTCTCATCGTCGGCCGCGAAGGCGAGCCAGTCGGGTGCGGAGTCGAAGGGGATGCGCTCGCGTACGGTCTCATCCGTAAGATCGATGATCGCCAGCTCGGACGGCGGCCCTTCGCTCGCGACCGCCAACAGCTTGCGTGAGGGGCTGAGCGCGAGCCTGCCCTGGCCGTGTCCGAGCGAGATGCGTTCGGACGCCGCGCCGTGCGCGACGTCGACGACCGAAAGTGCAGGTTCGTAACGATGCGAGACGACGACGTGACCCTCGTCGAGGAACACGCAGTCGATCGGGCCGTCGCCTACCGCTATGCGACGTTCGAGTCCGCGCGCCGACACGATCGCGAGCTCGTCGGTCTCTTCGCTGACCGTGGCCGCGAGCGCGCCCGCCGGAGAGGTTCGCAACCAGCGTGGGTGCGCGAGTGGTGTCGCCGCCAGCAGCGTTCGCGTGGTGTCGCGCTCGTCGACCGAGAGGACGACCGGCAGCGGTCCGTCGGCGGGTCTAAGCGTGCCGTGCTGGCGAGGGTCATAGACGACTCGGTAGAGTCCTTCGCCGAGTTCGAAGGCTGCGAGCGTCGGTGCGTTGCTCCCGAATTTCACGCCCACCTGCGCGTGCGGCGCGGCGTGCACGAAGAACGTCTGCGGCCGGTCCGCCGAGACCAACTGCGGTGCAATGCTCGGAACGCGCTCGAGCTGGATACGCTCTGCCGTCAACGCAGGCAGATCGGCGAACCCTTCGTCATGCAGCAGTTCGTTTCCGTGGCGCGCGATCGCGATCCCCCCGGGCGAGAGCGCGATCAGCGCGAGCACGACGCGCGCGCGCCCGGGATCGGCGAGTCGAACGCCCGTCGCGATGAGCCAGCTCACGAGGATCAACGCGAGCACGTAAGCGAGGAGCAGCGCCCACCACGCTGGCACCGGCAGAGCCGCCCACAGCGCGAGCCCGAGAGCCAGCACCGCAAGCTGCCTGCCAACCCGGCTGTCACCCGCGCGCATCGCGCGCAGACTATCGCAGGCTCGCGTGCCGCGTCGATTCACCCGTGCAGTGCGGCGCCCGTTTCGTTTGACTTCCCTCTGGCGATGGCGGGCAGACTCGAATGGGTGCTTCGAAACGCGCACGAGCCGCCCTGGCTCGGCCGGCTCGCCGACGGCTCGAACGCGGGCTCTGGCCGGAACGCGGCGAGACGCGCATCGGTAGGCTCGATGTCAGCAGACCGTCCGCGCCCCACCGCGCGGCCGGGCCATCGCATCACAAGGAGGGCGTGAGCGGCGCATCGGAGCAGCGAGGCCGCTCGCGCGCGATTTGTGGGCGAGCAGGCGCCCCTGCGCTCGTGCTCCGTGCACGGGATTATTCGTGGACGCGCTTCAGGATCTCCAGCGCGAGCTCTTCAAAGGAAGCGTAGGCCTCTTTGGCCGTGATCGCATGGCTACCAATTGCGCCGTCAGCGGCCTTGAGGTCGAAAACGGGCTTGCGCGCCTCGAGTGACAGCGGCAGCAGGCTACGGAAATGTCGTAGCAAGGCTAAACAATATGGATCGGGGCCGTCTGGAGGTTCGTCGCCCAGCAGCTCTTCGTGAAATACGCGTGGGAATCTTTCGATCCAACGAGTGTAGGCGCGCGCCGGTTCGTTCGCTTTCTTCGCAGCATGTTGCAAGACAACGTAGCCGATCGGCCGCATCGCGCCGCTCGGCATGAGCAGCCCCGACGCGTGCGGTCTCTGACTGCGATTCCTCCAGCCTTCGCGCCATTCTCGTAACGCGGGGCCGAGATTGCGGAGTCCTCGCAGGGAAAACAGGTCTGCGGCCAACGGAACGACGACCGCGTCTGCTGCCACCAGAGCCGCACGATTCAAGGCTCCCAAATTGGGCCCTAGATCGAGCAGTACGATGTCCGCATGGCGCGCGTTAGCCGCGCTGGCAGCCATCCGATAGAACGCAGTCGTGACGCGGAATGCGTCGCGCGCATTGGCGGGGTTATCGTCGAGACACGCGGGCCACGCTTGCGCTAGCCGATCCTCGAAAGCCGATAGCGAAAGATCACCGGCGATCAGTCCGAGGCCGTCGATGTCTACGACGTGCGGCGTGCGTAAGTCGCCTAACCGTTCATTCAGCGGTTCAAGCGCTCCGAAGATAGTCTGAACGGGTCTGGTAACCCACAGCTCCTCCAGCGATTCGTCATCGAGAAACGCAGCGGTCAGGTTCGCTTGGGGATCGAGGTCGACGACGACGACGCTCAGACCCAAGTGATGAAACATCCAAGCTATATGGTAAGTCAGCGTGGTTTTGCCGACACCACCTTTGTTGTTGAAGAAGGCGACCGCTTTCATAGGCGCTTCCTCAAGATCACCAGAAAGTGCCGCTCTCGTGGCAAAAACTCAGGAGCGGGAGAGCCGTTCTGCTTCATAGCCTGCGTGGTGCGCGGAAGACCTCGGCCGAATCGGTTCACGAAACCAAGTGTCTTGGCCGCTTCCGCGATCACTGGGTTCCTGTACGCGGTAGCTCCCTGGAAAATCCTCCGCGCGAATGTCGCCGTAGAGGCCTCCCGGATTATGGATCTCGATCCGATCGTCGAACTGCATGACCATGACCGGCGTGTTCGACTCGTAATCGCGGTGGACGACGGCATTGACGAGTGTTTCTCGCAGAGCGGCGGGCGGGTAATCGTAAATCGTCGCCTCCCGCAGAGGTCCAACCTCCTGTGGTCGACCGTTGGCAAGCTCGTCAGCGAGTCCGCCTAGTTCGCGCAACACCGACAGGAGATCACCCTCGAACCGCCGTTCACGACGAATATCGCTGCCTGCGTCGCGCCCTTCATACTGCACGTACTGCACGTATGCGCCCGGTACGAACGCCTGCACGTCCTTCGCAAAGAGCAGGATCGCAGCGTTGGTGGGGCGTTGCGTACGTCGATCGAGCATGCGCAGCGAGGCAAGTTGGTCGGCGAGCGGACGATGGTTTTCGTCGAGAACGTCTTTGTCGATGGCTTCAACCTTGTATGCCTCGAACAGCGCCAACGCCAAATCCGTCAGCTGAGCCGGCGGGCATGGCCGCGCATCCCAGGTGCGGGCGAGCGCTGCGCGTCGTTCCGACAGCGCGCGCTCGTCGGCCTCGCTTGCGCGCGCTCTCCTCGGCCCGACGCGTACCCAGACCGTGCCCTTGTAGCGGACAGGAGGCAACTCGGAAGGGAACACTTCGACCACCGCCATCTCGCCGCCCCCGAGCGCCCGCTTGTCCACACACAGCCGAGGCTGTGGCAGCAGGTTTCCGTCGGAACGGATCGCTGCCAGAGCCTGAAGTAGCCGATCGCTGATCAGCTCGTCCGCTGCGCGACCGTCCGGCGTGGCCCCGACGAAAAGGTACCCGGGCTTGCCATGATTGGGCAGATCATTGGCGAATGCGCAGATGGCCTCGCCGAATTTGTCGGTCTTATCTTTCGATGTCGTGCGTTCCGAGCGATCGGAATCCGTGTTGGCGAGCAGCAGCTCGAGCGCTTGCTGATCCATCGGTTCTCCGCGTCTCGGCTGGCCGCACGAAGGATGTGAGGCGGGCGACTACATCGAGCCTCGTACGCTCTCCGTCACAACATACAATGGGTGAGCTCGTTCCACCGAGTGATGCTTGTAAATGTTGATCACATTGGCATCGCGTGGTCGTTTCACATAGGTGAGTTGCCCGTTGGTGGGGTTGGGCGTTAGTCCATAAGCGCTCGTGCCTCTCGTGCGATATCCCGAGGATTACGAGGACTTTCTTCTGTACGGCTCGCGCCGGACGCCCTTCGTGGCCGTGTAGAAGTTGCAGTAACCGGGCCGGTGCGAGCGGAGCGGGGCGCTGGGAGGGCCCGTGGGGGGCCTGCTTGCCGGGAGTGATGCTGGCGCGCGTTGCTGGCGTGCGTGCTTCGTCGTTGCGCCACAGTCGCGCCTTGTCGAAATGGGGACGAATGAGGAACTGATGCACACCATGGGGAAGGACGGAATGATGAGCGAGCCCGGTGAAGCCTGCTGGAGAAGACGCGAAGGATCCAACCGATGCACAGACGGCCGGCATTCTGCTTCCACATGGCGCAGGGCTCTTAAATCGGGGAGATCTGGACGACAGTCGAGCGGACTTAAGACTTAACAGGGAGCATCCTGCATCAGATCCGTAGCGAGCGCGGCCTCGCGTCCACACGCATCGACTTTGCGCCCGTCGCGAGCGGCGGCGTGCTGAGCGCCCACGGCTCCTTCTGATCTCGCTTGCGCGCGACGGCCTTGACGAGCATATCTGATCGTTCGCCGCATGCGTTTTGCGATCTCCACGCTTACTCTGTTCTTCATCGGTTGCTCCAACGACATGGGGCCATCCGCCCTTGATGCGGGGCCAGTCGCGATCGATGCTGGGAACGACGTCGTCGATGCAGGTAAGTTTGCGAAAGATACAGCTACCGCCGTGGAGGCGGCGGTGGACGTGCAGGCCGGCATGCAGGAGATCTACGCGAGCCTAGAATGTCCCGAACGGCTCCTGTCTCCGGACCTCGAAGTGCGCCCGACGATATACTGCTCGGGAGCGGATGCGGGAGCGTGCTCGGAGGGACGTTCGTGCCGGCGGAGCGCGGATTGTTCAGCGAGGCCCTTTGGCCGCTGCGAAGGCTTCGAGTACTCCAGTCCCGACGGGGGCACGCACATCGAGACTGCCCACTGTGGTTACGATGGTTGCCGCGAAGATGCCGACTGTGCGCGAGGCGAGGCATGCGTCTGCGGGGCGGAGGGGCACCGAGTGTGCGTGGCGGCTCCTTGTCGCGTCGATGCCGACTGCGCCCATGCTGGACGTTGCGTGCGCGGCGACGCCTGCGGTTGGGGCCCGTTCGGCGCCTTCGTCTGCACGAGCGACACGGACGAGTGTCTCCGAAACGAAGACTGCTACGGCAAGGGCGGCAACTCGTGCACGGTGGGCGAGAACGGACATCTGGTCTGTATCTCGATCATCTGCGACTAGCACTGCGCGTGACGTCTGCTCAACCGCGGCGCAGTTTGTCGCGGCGCGGCGTGCGTGCTCCGGGCGTGCGCGGTGAGGATGTTAGGATTCGTCCGGGTTATCGTGCCTTGGGGGAGCGACGGCGCGCTTCGAAAGGAGGCCGCGGACGGGGCTCCTCGTCCGCTTGCCCTCGATCAGCCGCTCGAACTCGCTACGAATGATGAGGTAACACTCGCATGATGTCTGCTCGAGTCGTTCGCGCGAGAGGACGCTGACTACGCCGCGAACGTAGCGGATGCTTCCCTCGCCCTGGAGCTGCTGAGCGACTTCGTTCACGGTAGCTCGTCGCACCCCTAGCATTTGGGCGAGGAAGGCCTGCGTCAGCTTGAACTCGTCGCTTTCGACCCGATCGTGCGTAAGGAGCAACCAGCGCGCACACCGTTCGCGCATGGAATGGACGCGATTGCAGGCCGCTCCCTGCGCGAGCAGCGTGAACAGCGCCTGGGTGTAGCGATTGAGCACGTGGCGCAGCGGCGCGTGGCGCTCGAGCGCCGCCCGCAATGAGGCGCTGCGCATGCGCCACGCCGTGCCGGACACCTGCACGAAAGCCTGTGTGGGCGTCCGGTCGACCCCGAGCACGACCGGCAACCCCACGAGACCTTCGTTGCCGATGGTGGCGACCTCGACCCCCGTGCTGAGGTTCAGAGAACGCACGCTCGCGCTGGTTTTGAGCGGCGCCGGCCGCGATGGCGCGGCGGGGGCGGGGGCGGTCAAGCGCTGCGGTGGTTTGGTGCTGGCGCAGGATGAAGAGACGAGTTTTGCGTTTGGCATGCCGGGTGCGGCCATCGCAGACAGGCGCGTCGATCTGGTGCTGTCGCTGAGCGCCATCGCGCCCGCGCTCGTGAGCTTGACGATGTTGCCTGGCGTCGCCGCCCATCTAGGATTCGGCACCACGTGGTTACCCGAAGCGGAATGGATGCGCTCCACGCGCAGGCGCCGCATCGCCGGACGCGCGTAGCCGCAGATGTCCACGCGCGTGGTTACGCCGACGCAATCATAAGTCGCTCACGAATGCCGGCGCTCGCGCTGAGACGTCACTTCTGTTTGCCGTGCTGCTCCTCGTAGGTGCGCGTATGGTGGTGGACGTTCCCCTGACTATCGCGATACTCCCGCTCCTTCAGGTCCGACGAAGATTGCTTTTTTCCTCCCTCTTGCGCCGAGCCTCCGCTCTCCTTCTTCTCGCCGGCGCTCGCGTCCGCTTTGCGGGGATGCGACCAGGGCTCCTGCGTATCCTTGTGCGGATGCTTGCCAGTACCCTGCTGTCCTCGTGAATTGGCCATGGTGAGTTGCCTCCTACCCTTCTTCTGCGTGGTCTGCAGCGAAGTACGATGAAAGCTGCAAGCCACACGCCATGAAAGCGCGAGGAAGGTCATGCCGAGGAATGTGGCGGATGCATGGATGCATCGCGATGAAGCTGATGACTCTTCTCGTCTGCGTGCCGCTGCGAGACGTCGCGTCTCGCCACGTCGCCGGGGTCTTGGGCCGTCCGGGGAGCCTCGCGCCCCCGCCGGACGCGACGCCGACGAGCGCACGGAACTTCGCGTGTGCGCGCGATCTTTCGTACCCTGCGCGAGAAAGGGCCACGCGTGAAGCACCGCCAGACCGATCACCGCGACAGCGCCACGTCCTCCGGCGGGCACGAGGGGGCGCCGTCTTCTGCGTTTTCGGCCGAAGTCCCGCGCTGGCGGCTGGGCGAGTCGTTTCACCGGGTCGCAGTCGGCGCTTCTCAGAAGATGGGGTCGCCCCGGTCGTTCATCGCGGCGGTGTCGCTGGTCACGGGGTGGGCGCTGACGGGACCGCTGTTCGACTTCGGCGATAGCTGGCAGCTGGTGATCAACACGAGCACGACCATTATCACCTTCCTGATGGTGTTTTTGATCCAGTCATCGCAAAACCGCGACGCGCGCGCGTTGCACCTCAAGCTGGATGAGCTGATCCGCACGAGCCGAGCTCGCAACGCGTTCGCCGATCTAGAGCATGCCTCGGAGGAGGAGCTCGACGCCTTCCAGGAAGAGTTTCGGCAGCTGCGCAGCTGCGGCGTGAAAGGCCCGGACGCTGCGGTCCAGGCGCGTGAGCGCATCCAGCGACGTCGCTCCTCGTAGAAGCGCCGCTCGAGGTTCAGGGCGTGTCCGGGTGCATGCGCGAACAGCTCCTCTTGGAGGAACAGGTAGTCAACTCGAGCTCTGCGGGGGTCGTCCACTCATGACTCTTTCTCCCGGCTCGCTGCGTACGCTCTCGGGTCATGCCAATCGCATGTAAGTTGCAAAAGCGCGAGCATCGCCCGAATCGGACGCTCGGAGGCAAGGGCGTC
>CAZYWR010000680.1:0-1903 GCA_964651185.1 uncultured Polyangiales bacterium | reverse complement strand
CGCGGCCAGCGCCATCAGGCCCGCGCTGCGCTCGCCCTCCTCGCGCGCCGGCTTCGCGCCGACCGCGGCGAGCTCGCCGAGCGCGGCCAGGGCGCGCGACAGCTCCGGCATCATGCTGGCTTCGGCCAGGGTGGCGACGTCGCGCGGATCGCGCACGTACAAGCAAGCGCACAAGAGCACGTCCGAGAGCTCGAACACCTCTTCCCGCACCAGCGCGTCGAAGGCGCGCGCCAGGCACGCGAGCACGGCGCGCCGTAGCGGGGAGTTCACGTCTTTGCGTACGCGGTTGAGCAACATGCGCACGGTGCGCAGGCGGCGCGGCCGGCGCTCGTTCGCCCACTCGTCGCCGTAGCTACCGTCGGCATCGACCACGTGCAGGAGCGAGCGCACGCGGCGCATGCGTAAGGTCGGATGCGCCAGGCGCTCTTCGCTGATCGGCAGCTGCTCGCGCGCGGTCAGCCAAGCCGTGAGCAGCTCGAACAGCCCGTGCAAGAGCTCGCGCGCGCGCACGCCCTGATCGCCCAGCGCGATCAGATCGCTGAGCGTGGAGGCCTGGAGCAGCCCGAGATCGATCTCGTGCAGGATCTGCGCGCTTTCGACGCGGCCGGCGCGACCGTCGAGATCGGCGGCGCACAGACGCGCCAACGCCCGCTCGGCGACCGCGAGCGCCTCTTCGGCGGCCGAGACCGCAGCCGCCGCGCCTTCGTCCGCGAACGCGAACAGCGCGCGCCGGACTGCGCTGTCGAGCCCCGGCTCCGCGCGGGGCGTGCCCGAAAAGCGCGCGAGCAGCCACTCCAGGACGGCGATCGCGCCATCGTCGGCCTGCGCGTTCGGCTGGCTCAGCTGCTGCCCGAGCGCGGCGCGCACCAGCCCCACCGCGCCGGGCGCGAAGCCGTCGCTGAGGCCCTCTTCGCAGAGCTCGAGGAAAGCTTCGGCGGCCTCTGCGCCGCCCGTGCGCAAGCAGGGCATGAGCAGCCGCTCGGCGCTCTCCGGTTCGGCTTCCACGGCGCGCGCGAGCCCGGCGATCATCGCCGCGGGCACGCCCGGATCGCGCTTCACGACCTCGCTCGCGAGCAGCTTCTCGGCCAAGGCCAAAGCGGCCTTGGGCATCACGGCCACGCTGGCCGCGAGCGAGGCCGCGCCGCGCCGCCACTCAGTGGGCGTGAGGTCGGGCGCGAGCGCGCGCTCGATCTCGTCGGCGAGGCTCGGGAGCGCGGCGGCCAACAAGCCGCGCGCGGCGGCGACGTGGCGCCACACGAGCGATTCGCGATCTTTGAGCAGCCGCTGCCAAGCGGCCTGCACGCCGGCCGTCTCGAGCGCGCGCAAGCCTACGTCGTCGCGCGCGCTGAAGCGGCGCGCCGCCTCGCGCGCCGCTCGCTCGAGCAGGCGGGCCGCGAGCCGGCGCGAGGGCAGCGATCCTTGCGACGGCTTCTCCACCCATTCGCGGGCGTGTTCGGGCTGCGAGATCAAGGCCAGCGCCAGCGCGTCGACGCGCGCCCCGGAGCCGACCGGCAGACTGAGCGCGAGCGACACCCGCGAGCGCATGCGGGCGCTGGTCAGGCCGCTCTTGCTGCTCTGGGCGAGCGCGGTGGCGAGCGCGACGAAGGTGCTCGCGTCGGCGCCCGCGAGCCGCTCGATCACCAGCTGGTTCAGCTGTTCGCGCTGCGGGCTCGCCGGCAACGCGAAGGCCAGCTCGTAGAGCACCGAAGCGGCGCTCGGCGCCGACAGCCAGCTCAGATCGGCGAACAGGCCGGCCGACCAAGCCGCGTCCACGCCCGCCAGCAGCCGCTCCGGATCGAGCCCCTCGAGCGGGAGCGCGCGCTTCTCGGCCGCCTGCGCGAGATCGGCGAGCGCACGTCGAAACAGGGCGCGCTGCGCTTCGCCAGCGAGCTCGGCGAGCCTG
>CAZYWR010000679.1:0-2933 GCA_964651185.1 uncultured Polyangiales bacterium | reverse complement strand
CAACGCGCTCAAGTTCTACTCGTCCATCCGTCTCGACATCCGTCGCGTCGGCTCCATCAAGGTGGGCGAGGACGCGGTCGGCAATCGCACGCGCGTGAAGGTGGTCAAGAACAAGCTGGCGCCGCCGTTCATGGCCTGCGAGTTCGACATCCTGTTCGGGCGCGGGATCAGCCGCTCGGGCGACGTCATCGATCTCGCCACCGAGCTCAAGATCATCGACAAGTCGGGCGCCTGGTACAGCTACAGCGGCGAGCGCATCGGCCAGGGACGCGACAACGCGCGCGTGTTCCTCGAAGAGCACGCCGAGATGCTGAACGAGATCGAAGGCCGCGTGTTCGAGGCCAAGGGATTGAAGCGCGTGTCGCCCGCCAAGCCGCACGCCGAAGACAAGCCAAACGGCAAGGCTGCGCCGAGCGAAGGCAAGCGCGAGAAGGCGCGCCCGAGCGCGTAACACGCCGGACTCTTCGCGCTCGCATGCCTTCCCCGGCATCATCGCCGATAGGCGCTGATGAGAGCACGCCGCAGCGGTGTACAGCGTCCCCTGATACGGACAGTCAAGGCCGCGCTACGTCGCAGCGTGGGGCCGCCGATGATCGCAAGCAAGTCCTTCTCGCCTGATACGGACAGTCAACGCCGCGCTACGTCGCGGAAATGAGAGGTGCGTCAAGGCGCCAATCGCGCCGCAGCCGGCGTCAGTCAGCGCGGCGGCTCTCGACGGCGCCGTACGGCTGTTGATAATGGAAGGCGGCCCGTCTTCCTTATGCCGCCTCTCTCGCCTGCCTGCTCGTCCTGGTCCCGCCGCCGGCTCTGCGCGCGCGCGGCGGGTGGCCTTCCTTTGTGGGCGCTGGCCGGCTGTCACTTGGCGACGCAAGGCACGGGCGATTGGACCGACGACGATGGCCCGACGTACGCGGACGCGGGGCTCGCCACGCACGATGCGGATGACGCCGAGCTGGGTTCTGATGCCGATGCGCCGGCTTCATCGAACACGCCAGGCGGGCCCGACCAGCCCGGCGATCGCGCGCCCGAGGTCGACGCCAGCCGCGCAGACGGCGGGACAGGCGCGCAAGCTTGTGCGCTCGCGGGCTCGTACGCGCTCTACGCGGAGATCGACATCAGCTGGGACGGCTGGGTCCTGGCCGGGATCGTCCCGGTGCTCTCGCCCGGTTCGGGCACGATGACCCTTTCTGCGCTCTCGGTGCTCGACGACGCGACGTCCGAGGTCACCGTGCAGCCCTGTGGTGTGACGATCCCCGACTTCGAGACCGATCGCGCCTTCACCACCGAATATTACGGGGCCTATTTTCCAGACAAGATCTGGGAGCTCTCCACGATCCCGACCTGGCGTGCGCAGTGGCGAGCGACCTGCGACGCGCCCGATTGCACGTTCCTGAGCGGCGCGCTCGAGGCGGTGCTCGGCGCGCGCGTCACCAGCATGCCCTTCAGCTGGCCCGATCCCAGCATGGCCACGCCCACCGGCTTCGCGATCGTCGACGACGACGCAGACGGCAATCCGGGCGTGACCATGAGCGCGCGCGGTCCGGGCGAGTTCGACGCGCAGGGCCGGGAGTATTCGTACCCGCCGGTGGTCCCGTCGTTTGCGCGCGCGCGCCGGATCATGCTGGCGCTCGGCCTGCGCGCGCAGCTCGAAGGCAAGCTCGACAGCTGCGACGCGATCTCCGGCTCGCTTACGCCAGATGGCGTATACACGCGCGCGCTCGGCTGTGATGGCCGCTACGATGACGACACGCCGTTTACGTGCGACGACGTGCACGTGTCGTTTCTCGACCAGAGCATGCCCAAGTGGATCACGCACGGCGCGCGCTTCCGCGCCGTGCGTATCTCCGACACGAGCTGCAAGGCGGTGCGCGCGGCAGCAGCGAAGAGCAAGGCGCGGCTCGGCGCAGACGCCGGCGCGCCCTGAGCCCGTCCTCGCGCAAACCCAAGGAGAGGCGCGAGGGCCGCCTGAACGCACTACGACGGAGACTCAGTCGCGGCGGTGTGCCGCGACATGCTTGGCCGTATCCACGCCGTGGCGGAAGCGCGCGATCAGACCGTCGGGACCGAACCGCCAAAGGTGAATCTCGTCCTCCTCGTAGATCGGGCGCCCCGTAGTTTTCGCGATCGCATCGATGTCTACGAGCACGATGACGACCTTACCGTCCGCGGTGCCGAACACCTCCTTGGGCGTGAACGACCGGAACTCGAGGTGGTCTGCGACAGCCTGGAAGAACGCGGCCACGCCGTCGCGCCCGCGTCGCGGCTTGAGGTAGGGTACGTCGACCGTCTGCCCGTAGTCCCAGTCCACATCAGGGCTCATTTTCGCGACGATGGCCGCGATATCGCCGCGACCGAACGCCTCGTAAATGCCTTGAATGGTCTCGATGTTATTGCCCACCGCACACCTCCTGACGCCGAGCCTAGGGATTCGGCGCAAACGTGTTGTGGGCCTCGAAGATTTCGACGGAGGGCTCGCCTGGTATGGCGAGCTTGCGCGCGGCGGGCATCAGCCGCGTCTGCACGAATCCCTCGAAGTCTTTGGCGGACTCCCACACGTCGAGCACGTGCAGGCCTTCGTGGGTGAACCAGGCGACGTGGTACTTGCCGCCGCGCGGAGCGTTCCCCTCGAAATTGGTTTCGCGTTTGACACCCTCGTAGTGCTCTTCCTTCAATCCCGCCCAATGCATCTTCATCACGATCGCCATCGCACGCTCCTCGGTGGGTCGAGCGCTGAGCTCGAGTCTCTCCCACATACGGCCGAGCGCGCCCTTCGGATCGCTCGGTTCGGGCGCTCGTGGGGCCATGGCGTGCGCTCAAGCGCGTTGGCGGCGGCCGAGCACGGTGGAGACCGCGACGGCGATCACCAGCGCGGCGCCGTTGAACAGCGACTCGACCCAGTTGTCGACACCCGCGAGCGCGAGCCCGCTCACGCT
>CAZYWR010000678.1:0-3214 GCA_964651185.1 uncultured Polyangiales bacterium | reverse complement strand
TCGAGCGGTAGCCGTCCGGCCACGAGCAGCGGTAGGGCGAGATCGAAGTGCGTCTTATCAGTCTTGAAGCACTGCCCGGTCGCGTGTTGCGGTGCCCCGTCGAGCGCGCAATCGGTGCCGTTCTTGTAGAGGAGGGGCGCGTCGGGGAACGAAGCCTGCGGATTCGGCTGACAAACCGAGCTCGCCCCGTAGGGATACGGGCAATTCGCTGGACCTATCAGAAGTTTCCCCCCGTCGCCCGCCGCGGGAGTGGCGGTCTGCACGAAGCGCAGAAGCATGCTCAGATCGAGAAATCCGTCTCCGTCGCCGCTGTCGGCCATGCCGTCGCCGTTGTTATCAGGGTCGCTATCAGAGACGAGCGCGATATCGAGATGGCTCTGGGCCTGATCGGTAATGGGCAAAGAAACCCCCGCCAGGCTCAGCACGATTTCAGGGGTCTGAAACGTGAGTGAGTCGGCACGAAAAAAGGTGTCTCCGTCGTTACTTGGGCCGAGCGATGCAGGCGCGCTCGAGGCGCCGCCGCCGGCGTCGACGCCCGTCGGGGCGCTAGCCTCACGGCCCGCTGCGGCGTCGAGCGGCGCTTGGCCGGTCACTCCTCCGTCTAAGCTCGCTTGAACATGATCGGTGCCTTGGCTGGTGCTGTCAGAGCCGCACGCGAGGCAAGGCACGCTCGCGAGCAGGCTAATTGCGATGGTCCGCCGGTACATCATCACCTCTCCTGCAGAGTGCGGGCACGCTACTCGAATTCGCGGTGTCGCAGAACCGCGAATCGAAGTGAACGTGCTGAGTACACAGTCAGGGCAGATAGCTGCCGCTGCGCTGAGGTCAGATAGTTCGAAGGAAGGGAAGATGGATACTCGTTGCGTCCTCAGGGTGGACAGGTAGTCGGCCGCCGTGTTAAGCGGAGTCATCCTTTCGTCGCGGCTCTACCCTTCGATCGCGATCGAAGGCGCGCGAGGTAGCACGGTGTCGAAACAACCCGCGAGCATCGTCGATATCTGTCGCAACCACGCCTTCGAGCGCGGTGACCGCATTGCGTATCGTTTTTCAGACGGACAAACGATCGTTGCGACACTGTCATTTTCAGAGCTCGACGGAGCGGCGCAGCAGCTGGCGGCCTTTCTTCAGAGCCGCTGTCAATTAGGCGATCGCGTGCTGCTGCTGCTCGAAGCTGGGGTCGACTTCGTGCGCGCCTTCTTTGGCTGCCTGTATGCGGGCGTCACGGCGGTGCCGCTGAACTTGCCCGTGGGCGCCCGCCGTCTGGAGAAGATTCGCGCGATCGCGCAAAACTGCGGCGCACGGCTGATGCTCGCGAGCTCGGCCTCGGCACGTTCGCTCGAAGGCGAAGCGCTGGACTTCGAACATGTGGAGTTGAACGCGCTTTGCGAGCGCGAGGCGCTGGCGGGGGCGTCCTATCGCGACCCGAACGTCACTTCTACGACACCGGCCTTTCTTCAATACACGTCGGGTTCGACGGGCAGTCCGAAGGGCGTGGTCGTCACCCACGCGAACCTGCTCGCAAACGAAGAGGCCATCAAAGCGAGCTGCGCGCACGACCGAGACACGGTGTTCGTAGGGTGGCTCCCGCTCTTTCACGACATGGGTCTGGTCGGCAACGTGCTGCAGCCCGCGTACGTGGGCATTCCGTCGATTCTCATGCCTCCCTCGGCCTTCGTGCGCCGTCCGTTGCGCTGGTTGCAGCTGATCTCGGAGTACGGCGGTACCACCAGCGGCGGGCCCGACTTCGCGTACGACGTGTGCGTGCGCCGGATCGACGAGTCTCAGATGGAAGGTCTCGACCTGCGTTCGTGGCGGATCGCCTTCAACGGTTCGGAGCCGATCCGCGCCCGCACGTTGGAGGCGTTCGCGCGGAAGTTTGCAGCCGTGGGCTTTTCGTCCAGAGCCTTTTACCCCGTGTACGGGCTGGCGGAAGCGACGTTGTTCGTCAGTGCGCCGGAACGCGGCCGCGAGCCTCGGATCCGAGAGGTTCCGGCGAGCGCGCTCGAAGCGGGCGTAATTCCCGCGCAAGACTCGCGCGCGAGGGACGACGCGACGGGCGGGGAGTCCCGCAGGGAGCATCGGCTGGTCTCGTGCGGATCTCCGCGTGGCGGACAGGTGGTCAAGATCGTCCACCCGGAGACGTGTGCCCCGTGCACCGAACGGGAAGTGGGAGAGATCTGGATTTCGGGGCCGAACGTCGCGCAGGGCTATTGGAATGATCCAGAGCAGACCGCGCGCGCGTTTGGGGCTTACACGGCACAGGGCGAGGGACCTTTCCTGCGTACCGGTGACCTCGGCTTTCTCGAGGCGGACCAGCTCTTCGTCACCGGGCGCATCAAAGATCTGCTGATTGTCAGCGGAAAAAATCACTACCCACAGGACATCGAACATACGGTGTCGCGGTGCGACGGGGCCTTTACCGGGCGTCCATGCGCGGCTTTCTTGATCGGGGAGGACGAGCGCGAGGGCTTGGCCGTCGTGCAGGAAGTCTCCAAGACGCTTCTTGCCCCGCACGCGGAAGAGCGAAGAAGCGGGTTGATCCGTGGCCTCAAGGCCGAGATCCGCGACGCCGTCGCGCGCGAACACGGGCTCGCGTTGAAGCATGTGCTGCTCGTGCCCCAAGGCGCATTGCCGATGACGACAAGCGGAAAAATCCAGCGTTCCTACTGCCGGAAGCTGATGCTGGCGCACGCTTTTAAGGAAGTCTGGACGCTGACCAATGAGACCCCGGGCGCAGCGCGCGAGGGCACGCCGGTCAGCGTGCCGAGCTAAAGCGAAGCGCGTTTACAGACTCCAAGGAAGCCACGAGGAGCAGGAGAGATGAGGACGGCGGAAGCAATCCACGCATGGCTGGTCGAGTACCTTGCCAAGCTTCTGGAGATGGATCCCCGTGAGGTGGATCCGTCCGCGCCATTTGGCGAGTACGGCATCGATTCGGCCGGCGCCGCGGGACTCAGCGCGGACTTGAGCGATTGGTTGGGAGTGCAGCTCAAGGAGTCGGTCGCGTTTGACTATCCAAGCATTGAAGAACTGAGCCGGCACGTTCACGCGACGCTGCGAGGCGCATGATGGGGCGGACAACATGACGTTACAAAGCGACTCGATCGCATCCCCGTTGGCTCCGCAGGCAGCGCTCGCGAAGCCGGCGGCCGATGCCTCACGTTGGCTGGTAAGTCGTGGGGTGGACACCGTCGCGGTCCTGGGCGGCGCGACG
>CAZYWR010000677.1:0-5835 GCA_964651185.1 uncultured Polyangiales bacterium | reverse complement strand
CGCGCGCCGGTAAGCAAGCGCACCACGGCTGGCATGCGCATCGCGATGCTCGGCGAACGCACGACCTCGTCGTATTCCTCGAGGACCTCGACCTTGCCGCCGAACAACATGCAGATGGCGCGCTGCCAATGCACCACCCGGTGCGGTGCATAGCCCTGGTCGAGGACGAGCACTTGCATTGGCTGGTCTCACGATAGCCCAGTTGCCGCGCGCGAGAAAGTGTTGTTCCACACCATGGAGCGCTGCGGCTCCAGCGGGCCGTGCAGAGCAGGCGCATCTGCGTCGACCACGACGCCGGCGGCGGGCTCGAAAGGGCGCTCAGTCCGCGCTCCTGTGGAGCCTCGGTGCGCGGGTGACATCGGCGCGCTCGCAGGCTTCGTAGAGCTCGTCGCGTTCGTCCTGGCGACGCCCGCGATCGCGTTGCTCGCGAACATCGCCATCGGCGCGTTCGCGATCGGTTGCGGCCGGTGGCATCGCGCTGTCGCTGCACGTCGCCCCGCTCATGGATGTGCTCGCCATGACCGCGCGGTTTCGTCTGCGTAAGAGCGAACCGGACCGTTTTGCACCGCTTCGCGCGCCGCTCGATTTGGCGTCGCCGGCGCTCGCATTCATTGTCGCGGTACTTTGTCTCGGCTGCATGGGCACAGCGCGCGTGACGGCCCTCATCTTTGCAGGGCACGAGGCGCGGGGCCTGCGCTGCGCACTCGCGATCGAGAGCCAGCGGTGTAGAGTACCGGGCATGGCGACTCCCCCGATAGCGTTCATGCCCGAGACGCGCGTCGCCTGCGCACGACAGGGCGAGGGCGCGTTGTCGGGCCTGACCTTCGCCGCCAAGGACGTGTTTGCCATCCGCGGGCACGTATCGTCCGCGGGTCATCCAGATTGGAAGCGCACGCACGCGCCGGCGGAGCGTCACGCGCACGTCATCGAGCAGCTGCTCGCGGCCGGCGCGGATCTCGTCGGCGTCACCATCCTGGACGAGCTGGCCTATAGCCTGATCGGCACCAACCCCCACTACGGCACGCCGCAAAATCCACGCGCTGAAGGCCGTCTTTGCGGCGGCTCCTCGTGCGGCTCTGCAGCGGCCGTCGCGGCCTGCCTATGCGACTTCGCGATCGGCACCGACACGGCCGGCTCCGTGCGCGTACCCGCTTCGTTTTGCGGCCTGTTCGGCTTGCGGCCGACGCACGGGGCGCTCTCGCTCGAGGGCGCCGTGCCGCTCGCGCCGAGCTTCGATACGGCGGGCTTCATGGCGCGCGATGCGCACACCTTTCAGAGCGTCGCGTCGGTGCTGTTCGGCGGCGCGGACGCGCGCGCGGTCGAGCGCGTGCTGATCGCAGAGGACGCGCTCGCGCGCTGCGACGCCGGCGTTCCGGAGTTGCTCGGCGATCTCGTCGATCGCGCGCTCGGCTCGCTGGGCGCGCGCATCGAGCGCACTGTAGTCGCGCCCGAAGGGCTGGCCAGCCTGCGCGATGCCCAGGTGCGGCTGCAAGCGCGCGAAGTGTGGCGCACGCATGGCGAGTGGGTACGGCGCGTCGAGCCGCGCTTCAGTCCGGCCGTGCAGGCCCGGTTCGAGCGCGCGCGCGAGCTCGCGGAGAAACCGGACCGCGACGAGAGCGCGGCCGATCAGCTCCTGCGCGAGGAGGTGCGGGCGCGGCTGCGCGCGTGGCTCTCGCCGGGCACGCTGCTGTTCATGCCCGCTGCGCCCGGGGTCGCGCCGCGCATCGACGCCAGCATCGACGAGGCCGAAGCCTACCGCGCGCGCCTGCTCGAGCTCACTTCGCTCGCCTCCCTTGCGGGCGTACCGCAGCTCGTCGTGCCCGCTCGCGAGCTTGCAGGCGCGCCGCTGGGGCTCTCGTTCGTGGCGGCGGAAGGCAGCGACGCGTGGCTGGCGCAGCTAGCAGCCCCGCTGGACGGCGCGCTCGTCAGCTGACCTTCGCAGACATGTTGGCCGGCTGTCGCGGGGCCGTCACGAAAGAGCGGGAGCATTCCTCGGATGCAAGCTGCCCTCATCCCCGCTCCGCTCGCCGTGACTCGCACCGGCTCGCGCGCCGCGCGGGTCGGCGCGTTCGCGCTCGAGGTGTGGTCGCGCATGCTGGTCGACGGCGCTGCGATGAGCGCCGACGAGCGCGCGCGCGAGCTCTCCTGGGTCGCGGAGAACTTGTGTGCTCTGCACGGCGTGCGTCTCTCGGTGCGCGGCGCTGTGCCCAAGGAGCCCTGCCTGCTGGTGGCCAACCACGTCAGCTACTTCGATCCCGTCATCATCTCGAGCCTCGTGCCCTGCACGGCCGTGGCCAAGAGCGAGGTCGGGAGCTGGCCCTTGGTCGGCGAGGTGTGCCGGCGGCTCGGCATCCTGTACGTGACGCGCGACGACGCGGCGAGCGGCGCGTACGTGCTGCGCCGCGCGATGCGCTCGTTCGATCGCGGCGTTTCGGTGTTGGTGTTCCCCGAGGGCACGACCACCACGGGCGCGCGCGTGCTGCCGTTCAAGCGCGGCGGCTTCGGCGCGGCCCGGCTCGCGGGCGTGCCGATCCAGCCCATCGCGATCCGCTATGAGTCCGTGGACGCGGCGTGGGTCGGAGACGAAACGTTCGTGTCCCATTACCTGCGCGCCATCGTGAAGCCGTACACGCGCGTGAGCGTGGATCTGCTCGAGCCGATCAGTCCGGGCGCGGGCAGCTCCGCCGAGGAGCTCGGGGGACAGGCGCACGCCGCGATCGCCGAGGTGCTGGCGGCCCACGCGCTGACGGGTGCGGCAGACGTGCCACGCTTCGGCGATGTCTGGTCCGTTGCCACTGCCTGAACTCGCCGAGCTCGAAGCGCTACTCGAACGGATCGAACCGCACGCGCGCATCCAAGTGCTCTCGCGCGTGGCGGTGCGCGAGCACGCGCTCCCGATCTACGCGATCATGCTCGGGACGCGCGAGCCAGCGGCGCCCGCGCTGGCGTTCGTGGGCGGCGTGCACGGCCTCGAGCGCATCGGCACGCAGGTCGTGCTCGCGTATCTGCGCACGTTGAGCGTGCGGCTCGCTTGGGATCGCGTGCTCGCCGACACGCTGGCGCGCGTACGGCTCGTGTTCATGCCGCTCGTCAACCCGGGCGGCATGCTGCTCCGTCTGCGCTCGAACCCGTCCGGCGTCGACCTGATGCGCAACGCTCCGCGCGGCGAAGGCGGGCGCGGGACCTTCTTGGTGGGCGGTCAGCGCCTGTGGCGGCGGCTGCCCTGGTACGCGGGCGATGCCACCCAGTGCGAGCCGGAGAACCTCGCGCTGTTCGGTGTCATCGAGCGCGAGCTCTTGTGTTCGCAGGTGGCGCTCGCGATCGACTGCCACTCCGGTTTCGGCATGATCGATCGGCTGTGGTTTCCCTACGCGCGCACGCGCAAGCCGTTCCCCAACTTGGCCGAGGTCGTGGGCTTGAAGCGCCTGCTCGACACGACCTTGCCGCACCACATCTATCGCGTGGAGCCGCAGGCGAACGCCTACACCATCGAGGGCGACGCCTGGGACTACCTGTACGATGTGCAGCGCGCGCGCGCCGGAGCGCGTGTTCGTGCCGCTCACGCTAGAGATGGGTTCGTGGGCCTGGGTGCGCAAGAATCCGCGTCAGATGTGGTCGCTCGAAGGTGGCTTCAACCCGGTGGCGCCCCATCGCGTGAAGCGCACCTTGCGCCGCCATCTGCCGCTGTTCGATCTCTTGCTGCACGCGATCGCCAGCCACGAAGCCTGGGTCGCGCGCGCCCCGGCGCTGCGAAGCGAGCGAGAGAACGAGGCATTTTCGACCTGGCCGCGCACGTGACGGGACAGTTTGCGCAGCTGTCACGGAAGTTTGCCTTCGTGTCGCCGATGCGTGTCTTGGTGAAGGCAAAAACGGTGGGGAGGCAAAACTCCATGACACTCCACACCGCCACGCTTCATCAGGAAACATCCCCGTTGCTCGTTCCGCACGGGCTGCCGTTCCCGCATCAGCGCTACCCAGCGCACGAGCGCGGGGTGCCTCCGGGCGTGCACCGTTCAGGCCGCTACGCGCTGCGCTTCGCGCATAGCGTCGACGACCTGCGCGCGGCGCAGCGGCTGCGCTTCGAGGTATTCAACCTCGAGCTGCGCGAGGGGCTCACTGCATCCTACGAGACCGGCCTCGATACGGACGACTTCGATCTGCACTGCCACCACCTGTTGGTGATCGACGAGAAGGCGGACGAAGTGGTCGGCACGTACCGGCTCATGACCCACGAGCTCGCACCGCGCGAGCGCCTGTACACGGCGAGCGAGTTCGATCTCTCCACGATCCCCGAGTACGTGCTGCGTCACGGCGCCGAGGTCGGGCGCGCTTGCGTCGCCAAGGAGCACCGCAACGGCCGCGTGCTTCAGCTCTTGTGGCGCGGCATCGCGCGCTACCTCGACTGGAACGACAAGCGCTTCGTGTTCGGCTGCTGCTCGGTGCCCACGCTCGACCCGAGCGAGGTCGCGAGCGTCTCGCGCAAGCTCGCGCGCGAGGGGCACTTGCACGCGCGCATGCACGCGTCGGTGCGCCCGGCGCTGCGCACCGACGCCGCCGACGCCGTGGTCGCCAAAGAGGATGCGGCGCTGCCGCCGCTCTTCGTGAGCTACCTGCGGCTCGGCGCCAAGGTGTGCGGCGGACCGGCGAGCGATCGCGAGTTCTGTGTGACCGACTACCTGGTGGTGCTCGACCTGCGCGACGTCGAGCCGCGCGTGCTGGCGAGCCTCGCTGCACCTGGGCTCTGGCAGACGCCGAGCTGAGCCGGCGCTCACCGCGCGTTGTCTTCGCCCCCAGCGGGCACGCGGCTAGCAGCCGTGAATGCGGGCGTGTCACAGTGCGTCCATGACTCCGATGACTCCTCGCTCGCTGATGGGCGCGCTGTGGCTGGCGCTGGTAGGTGGGTGCGCCGGCACGTCGGATGCGCTTCAGGTCGCTCAGATGGACCTAGGCTGCGACCAGGTTCAGGTCACCAAAGCGGGCAGGAATCGCTACGCGGCGAACGGCTGTGGGCGCAGCGGTGTATACGCCGAGCTGTGCAGTGGCGGGAGCTGTTCGTGGGTGCGCTTGCGCAGTCCCGAGGAAGCCGGTACCTCGGGCGGGGCGTTGCCACCGGCTCCGCCGCCCTACGAGGACGTGATCACGGCGCCGCCTCCGGCGCAGCGCGAGATCATCCCCGCGCCCCCTCCCGCGCAGCGCGAGATCATCCCGGCGCCGCCGCCTTCGTCGCAGGTCGATGCGCCGGCGCTAGGCGCGGACGCGCAAGCCGTCAATGCCGGCGCCGCCCCGCCCACCAATCCGGAGCCAACGCCGCTGGACGAAGGCCAGCTGAGCGACCCGTACCAGACCGAAGTGCCGCTCCAGCCCACGGCGCAGCGCGCGGACTATCCGCCGCCTACGCCGCTCGTAGAACAGCAGCCGCCGCCCCCTGACCCGAGCTACACCTGGATCGGCGGGTACTGGTGGTGGGGCAACATCGGGTGGACCTGGGTGCCGGGCTACTGGAGCCCGCCGCGGCTGGGATACCGCTACATCCCCGGCAGCTGGTATTGGTCCTCGGGCTACTGGTGGTACGGGCCGGGCGGCTGGGCCCTGCCGGGTAGCACGATCGTCCTGTACCAGGCCGGGCCGCGTCCCAACCGTACGGCTACGGTGCGCTCGTTTACGCCGTACCGCGTGGTCTCTGCCGGGACGCCCGGCCATCACGTGGGTCCGGCTTACGCCCCAGCGCCCGCGCGCGTGGGGGTGATGAGTGCGCCGCCCGGGCATGGGCCCGCACCGATGTCGGCGCCCGCGCAGCGCACGTACACGCCGCCGGGCTCGCCCATGTACCAGTAT
>CAZYWR010000676.1:0-2101 GCA_964651185.1 uncultured Polyangiales bacterium | reverse complement strand
CGCTCGAGGTCGCGCTCGCCGACGGCGCACCGAGCGTTCGCCGCGCGGCGATCGAAGCCCTGCGGGGGCAGGAGCAGGCGAGCGCCTGGTCCAAGATCGCGCCGCTTCTCAGCGACAAGGCGCTCGAGGTGCGGGAGGCCGCGATCGATTTCGCGCAAACCCTGTGTGTCGCCGACGCGCGAGAGCCGCTGGCGGCGACGGCGAGCCGGGGACTCGCACCCGCCGCGACCGAAGCGGAGCAGCAGCTCGCGGTGGAAGCCCTGCGCGCGCTGCACGAGCTCGGCGCGCGCGCGGCGGCGGACGGTGCCGACCTGGTCGAGAAAGCACAGACGCCCGAGCTGACGAGGCTGTGGAATCAGCTCCCGCCGGCGCGCTGCGAACCGCGCGAGCGCTCATGACGCCGGTCTCCAGCCTCGGGGACATTCGCGCCTGAGAAAGCGCGTTCGCTGCGTGCAAAGTTGCACTCTGGACGGGTGTGCGTTCTACGACTACCGCCGTTGTAGGCGCGGAGAGGGGCGTGGTAACGTCCCGCTCGTTTCGCGGCCGGGCAGTGGGTCCGGGCGTAGCCCGAGGGACAATTCGTGATGATACGAGCCAGTAGTGTCAGTTCGCTCAGCGCGCTGTTCGCCGTCGTACTCTTGGGCGCCGCGTGCGACGCGCAGTCGGGTTCTGCTGCGGTCGAGAAGCTGCCCGAGGCCAAACCGAGCCTCCCCGCCGTTCCCACGCTCCCCCCACCTCCGTTTCCGGTGCAGTACCCCGACGGTTCGTACAGCGTGTTCGGCCTGCGCAAGCGCATGAAGAACACGATGGACACGGACGTCGATGTCACCGCCTACGTGGTCGAGACGTACTCGCCGCCGGAATGCCCGACCGGCAAGGGCTGTCCGCAGGCGCGCGCGCCGCACGTGTACGTGGCGGATAGCAAGGGCGAGACGGATCCGAGTAAGCGCATTCTCTTGGTCGGCTACGCCGAGAACCAGAAGGCCATCGACGACACCATCCTCGAGAAGAAGAAAGGCAAGTACAAGCCGCCCCCGGCGGACTCGGGCATGCTCGAGATCCCGACCGATCTCTTCCCCGACGCCAAGATCAAGGCCAAGGCGCGCTTCACGCGCGTGTCGGGCTCTGGATTCGCGCAGAGCGATGGTCTGCTCGACTACCGCGGCCACACGACGATCGAGCCGCCCGCGCAGATTCCGGAGCCCAAGATCGCCAGCGCCAAGGGCAAGAAGAAGAAGCACCACTAAAGGCGCGATCGCGGGGGTCGCGCTTGCTGCGCCGGGATCCCCGTCGACGCAGAGGCTCAAAGTGGGAGTGCCCGACATCGGGAACTCCCTCGCGCGGGCGACTCAGTGCTCGTGATCGTGTTCGTCGTCCTCGAGCTCATCGCCGTCGACCGCCTCGGGGTGCTCGACGGGCGGCCGGGGACCTCCGGCGAGCTCGCGCACGATCGCGCTCACTTCGCTTCCAACCTCGACGATGCCGTCCCCGCCGACGTGCGCGTAGTTCCCGCGGTCGGTGGCCGCGCCGAACGCGAGGGATAGCGTCTCGCCGTTCTCTAGTCCGAGCTGCACGCGCGCGCGCCCTGAAGGCGCCGCCGGTTCGGCGGCAAAGCCGTGGCTGGGGCGCTCGCGGTCGCCCACGTACGATCGAACGCGCAGGTCGACGAGCGCGCGCACCAGCTCGCGCACGCGCTCCGCATCGACGGGTGCGCCGTGCAGGTCGCGCCAGCTTCCGCCTTCGAGCACCAAGCTGCGCGCGCGCCCTTCCGCGTGCGCCTCGATTCGCACCACCTGGCTCGGCTGATAAGCCGACCAGATCTCGAGCGAGCGAAAGCGCTTCACGCTCGGCTGCACGCGGTCGAAGAGGCTGCTGGGGAACATCGCGAGCAACGGCTCCTCGCCGCGCCGGACCGCGAGCTCTCCGGCGGCATCGAGATCCCCGAACACCACGCGCTCGCGCTTGCCGGCGCCGAGTTCGAGCGTGAGGCTGCCGCGTTCGCGGAACGCCGCGAGCGGCGCGAAACGGGCCGCGCGCAGCGACCCCAGATCGGCGAGCCAACCTTCGACAGCGTCGCGATCCAGCGCATTTGCGCCGAGCT
>CAZYWR010000675.1:0-2324 GCA_964651185.1 uncultured Polyangiales bacterium | reverse complement strand
GGGCCGCCTCGAGCGCGAAGAGTACGGCCGCTACGGCAATCCGTCGGTTCGCGCGGTCGAGCAGAAGGTGGCGCTGCTCGAAGGCGTGGGCGACGCGGTGGCGTTCTCGAGCGGCATGGCGGCGCTCACCTCGGCGATCTTGGCGCTGGTCAAGAGCGACTCACACGTGGTGCTCTTCGCCGATTGCTACCGGCGCACGCGCCAGTTCGTGACCGGCTTCCTCTCGCGCTTCGGGGTCACGCACACGCTCGTGCCGCCCGGCGATCTCGGCGCGCTCGAGCAGGCGCTGACGCCCGCGACCCGGCTCGTCGTCAGCGAAATGCCGACCAATCCTTACCAGACCTGCCTCGATCTCCCGCGCTTGAGCGCGATCTGTAAGGAGCGGAAGATCAAGACGCTGATCGACAGCACCTTCGCGACGCCGATGAATTTGCGGCCGGCCGAGCACGGGATCGACCTGGTCGTGCACAGCGCGACGAAGTACCTGGCCGGGCACAACGACGTGCTCGCGGGGGTGGTCGCGGGACAACCGGGGCTCGTAGGGCTCGTGCGCGATCTGCGCCATGTGTTCGGCGCCGTTCTGGATCCCCATGCAGCCTACCTCGTGCAGCGCGGGCTCAAGACCTTGGGTTTGCGGGTGGCGCAACAGAACCAGACTGCGCAGGCACTCGCGGAGCTCTTGGAGCGACACCCGCGCGTGCGACAGGTCTGGTATCCGGGGCTCGCGTCGCACCCGCATCACCACATCGCCAAGCGCTTCATGCGCGGCTTCGGCGGCGTGGTCACGTTCGAGATCGACGGGGACCTGGAGGCGACCGGCCGCTTCATCGATGCGCTGCGCATCCCGCGCATCGCGCCCAGCCTGGGCGGCGTGGAGTCGCTGGTGGAGCAACCCGCGTTGATGAGTTACTTCGAGCTGAGCAGCGCGGAGCGCGAGGCCGTGGGCATGCGAGACGGCCTGGTGCGCTTCGCCGTCGGAATCGAGTCGACCGAGGACGTACTCGCGGACGTGAAGCAGGCGCTCGACACCGTCGACCGATGAGCGATCTAGCTTACAACTGACGCCTTGCCGTACTGCTCGTGCATGGCGACGAAGAACTGCGCCAGGATGCCGTCCGCCACGCGGAGGCGGCGACTGAGCTCGCGGGCGATGTTCATGACCAGCAGCGTGTAGTCTTTGGGCGCGGCGCGGTAGAGGAGCCGGTCGACCTGGTCCGCGCTCAGCGAGAGCAACAGGCTCGGCGCCAGCGCGCGCACGCTGGCCGAGCGGGGTTGGACATCGAGGATCGCCATCTCTCCGAACCAGTCCCCGGGGCCGAGCATAGCGACCCGCACGGTGCTGCCGTCCGCGGCGCGCTTCACGACCTCGAGCTCGCCCGCGATCACCACGAACATCTCGGTCGATAGGTCGCCCTCGGTGACGACGATCTTGCCGGGCTCGGCCCGCAACTCGGGGAGATCGGCGGCGAGGCGGGCGAGGCTCTCGTCCGAGATGCCTCCAAACAGGCCGATCTCGCGGAGCGCCGCGGCGGTGACCGGTCTCTCGTTGTTTGCCATGAGCCTCCTTGGCGGGTCAAAGCGCGCTGCACGCGCGATACCAGGGAACGCGCTGTTGTGCGCGCGAGCAATACCATGGATGCGCGTACTCGGGCGCGCGTAAGGACATGGTCGGAGCGCGGTGTGCGGGCACTGGACGCGTAGACGACCTGTCGGGCACCGGGCCTGCACGCCGGTCTTCGGTCTTACCAGATTGCGCCGGACCCGCTACTATCGAGGGCCGATGCGCTCGCTCTGGCCGGCTCCGGCCGCGGCCCGTCGGCGCCGTCCGTCGCACGCGGGCTTCGCCCACGTAGCCCGCGTGATCATGTCGCTCGCGCGCGCCGGCGGGCGCTTCGAGCACACGCCGCTCGCGTGCGCCAGCGGGCGCTTGGACGCCTGCGCGGAGGGTGAATGAGCCTCCCGCGCTCGTTCGGTCCCTACACCTTGCTACGTCGCCTGGCCGTCGGCGGAATGGCGGAGATTTACGTGGCGAAGACGCGCGGGCTCGGCGGGTTCGAGAAGCTCGCTGCGCTCAAGCTCGTCCACTCGCATCTCTCGGCCGATCCGCAGTTCGTACGCATGCTGATCGATGAGGCCAAGATCCTCGTCTTCCTTACTCACTCGAACATCGCACAGGTATTCGACCTCGGTTGCATCGAGGGCCGCTACTTCATCGCCATGGAGTACGTCGACGGCGCCGACCTCGGCCGCCTCCTCGAGAGCGCGCGCACGCACGGCCGCCCCGTCCCGGCGCGCGTCGCGCTCACGATCCTGCGCCGCCTGTG
>CAZYWR010000674.1:0-3213 GCA_964651185.1 uncultured Polyangiales bacterium | reverse complement strand
CGAGCAGGCGGATCACCCAGTGCGCGGGCTCCGGGCGCAGCTCGAGCTCGCGGCAGATGTCGGCGAACAAGGTCAGGTGGTTGAGCTCCTGGCGCGCCTGCTTGGCGTAAAATTGCGCGGCCTCGAGCGTGCGCGCGGCGTACAGCGAGCGCCCGCAGTACACGCCCGTCGCCTCGCCGAAGAGCGCCTGCGACAGCACGAACTGCAAGATCGAGCGGTCTAGCCCGTTGTCGAGATCGAAGCGCGCGGGGCCGAAATCGAAGCCGGAGGTCATGCTGAAGGCTAGCGCGATTCGGCCCCGCTTGGATCTGTGCAAAGCGCCCGCAGCCTGGAACGCGGCTCAGGCCGAAACCGGTTGGGTCGATCCGAAGCGCGCCCTGCGCGCTGCGCGCGCGAAACGCCGGGCTACGCTTGTGCCTATGAACGCGCACGACCGGCTCGATGATGCCTTGCGTCAGCGCGTGGAGCGGAACCTCGGCGCGTTCGAGCGCGTGCAGCTCGAGCGCCCTGGGTTTGCGCTCGCCGCGGTGGCGCTCGCGCTCGTGCCCGGCGCGCTGGGCGAGCCGTCATTCTTGCTGACCCGGCGCACCGCGGGGCTCTCGCACCACGGTGGCCAGTTCGCGTTGCCCGGCGGCCGCATCGATCCCGGCGAGGACGCGCCCGCCGCGGCGCGCCGCGAGCTCGCGGAGGAGCTCGGAGTACGGCTCGGTCCGGAGCGCGTGCTCGGCTTGCTCGACGACTTCGCCACGCGCTCCGGCTACGTGATCACGCCGGTCGTGCTGTGGGGAGCGGACGCGGCGGCGCTTGCGCCCAATCCGGACGAAGTGGCCGTGGCCTATCGCGTGCCGCTGCGCGAGCTCTATCGCCCCGACGCACCGATCGTATCTCCGCTTGCGGACGGCGCAGAGCTGCTTTCGCTCCCGCTGGTTGGTACGCAAGTCTACAGTCCGACCGCCGCGATCATTTACCAGCTACGCGAGCTCGCGCTCGAGGGCCGCGCGACGCGCGTGCACCACTACGAGCAGCCGCGCTTTGCCTGGAAATGACGCCCGGCGTGCTACACAGGCAGCGATGTCGAAGCCGACCGGCCTGAGCGGTTGGGGCCGCACGTTCGTCCCCGGCCGCGAGATCCGCTCCGAAGATTTGCCTGCGATCACGCGCGACGCGATCTTGTCGCGCGGGCTCGGCCGCTCCTACGGAGACGCCTCGCTGCCGCCGCACGGCGTGTACGAAGTAGTAGGCACCACCCTGGCCGATCGCATCCTCGCGTTCGACGAAAATACGGGCGTGCTGTGCGCGGAGTCGGGCCTGTCGCTCTCAGAGCTAAATCGACTCTCGTTGCCGCGCGGCTTCTTTACACCTGTCACGCCGGGCACGCGCTTCGTCACCTTAGGCGGCATGGTCGCCGCCGACGTGCACGGCAAGAACCACCACGTCGCGGGCACGATCGGCCGCCACGTGCAGCGGCTCAAGCTGCGCGTCGCCGATGGCCGCGTGATCGAATGCAGCCGCGAGCAGGAGTCGGAGCTGTTCCTCGCCACCTTGGGCGGGATGGGCCTGACCGGGCATATCCTCGAAGTGGAGCTCAAACTCGAGCGCATCCCATCGCCCTGGATTTATCAAGAGGTGGAGCGCATCCCCGATCTCGACGGCATGCTGCGCGCGCTCAAAGACGCCAGCGACAAATGGCCGTTCACGGTGGGCTGGATGGACACGGTCGCGAGTGGCAAGTCGCTCGGGCGCGGTGTCTTGTTTGCAGGCCGCTGGGCAGAGTCGAGCCAAGCACCGGCCGAGCCGCCGAAGCCGCAAGAGCAGCGGTTGACCATGCCCTTCGCGCTCCCTTCGGGCGTGCTCAACCGCTTCACGATCGGCCTGTTCAATCAGTTTTATTACTTGATCAACCGGCCGAAGCGCGGCGTCGTCGACCCGTACACGTTCTTCTATCCACTCGATTTCGTGCGCCGCTGGAACCTCGCCTACGGCCCGCGCGGCGTAACCCAGCACCAATGCGTCATCCCCAACGAAGCGGGCGCTGCGGGCATCCGGCGCATGATCGAGCTCTTGGCCGAGCTGCGCGCGAGCTCGTTCCTCACGGTCATCAAAGATTGCGGACCGGAAGGGGAGGGCATGCTGTCGTTCCCACGTCCAGGCATCTCGCTCGCGCTCGACATCCCGATCGGTCCGAACACGCAACAGGTGGTCGATCGCCTGAACCAGCAGGTGCTCGCGTGCGGCGGGCGCATCTACTTGGCCAAGGACGGCATGACGCGCGCCGAAGACTTTCGCGCCATGGAGCCGCGCGTCGAGCGCTTTCTCGAGGTGAAGCACAAGTGGGACCCCGAGTTCCACATCCACAGCGCCCAGAGCGATCGCATCTTCGGCCACCCCCATGCAGTACCGGACGACGACGAGGACGAACCGTGAGGCGCGTCGAAGCGCGCGCCCGCGCTCGCGAGCGCAATGTCGAAGCGCGCGCCCGCGCTCGCGAGCACAATGATGTCGAAGCGCGCGCCCGCGCTCGCGAGCGCAATGTCGAAGCGCGCGCTGGCGCTCGCGAGCACGATGACGTCGAAGCCTACGCTTGCGCGGCCCGGCGAAATGGTCAGGAGGGCGCAAGGTGAAGGCGATTATCTTAGGGGCGACCAAGGGCATCGGCCGCGCGATCGCGCGCGCGCTCGCAGAACGTGGCGCGACGCTCTACTTGCTAGGTCGCGACAGCGACGATCTGGCGCGCAGCGCCGCCGACCTGGAACAGCGCGCGCTCGGTAAGATCCGCGTGCAAACCGCCCTCTGCGATCTCGAGCAGCCGGCCGCTTTTCACGAGACCCTGGCCGAGGCCGACCGCGCGCTCGATGGCGTCGACACGGTGATCGTCACGGCCGGACTATTCTCGACGCAGGACCGTCTGGAGAACGACCTCGCGTTCACGCGCCGCATGCTCACGGTCAACTTCGCGAATACCATCGTGTTCTGCGAAGAAGCACGGCGGCTGCTGATCGCCCACGGCGGCGGCACCTTGTGCGTGATCAGCTCGGTCGCAGGCGAGCGCGGGCGCAAGCCCGTCGTGCTGTACGGCGCGAGCAAAGCCGGTCTCTCGGCCTATCTCGAAGGGCTCGACCACAAGTTCCACGATATCGGCCTGCGCGTGATCACCGTCAAACCCGGCTTCGTCAAGAGCGCGATGACCAGCGGCCTCGAGCCGCCGCCTTTTGC
>CAZYWR010000673.1:0-2600 GCA_964651185.1 uncultured Polyangiales bacterium | reverse complement strand
CGAGCGGGCCGGTGGACAGCTCGGCCAGCGCCTCCGGCGGGAGCCGGCGCGCGAACTCTCGGCGCAGCAGGAGCAGGTTCAGGCCGAACTGCATCATGGAGGTCGCCACTGCCGAGACCCAGATCCAACGCAGCGCGAAGTCGGGCGAGCTTGCGGCGACATAGATGAAAGTGATCAAAATTGCATAGCGCAAGGCCGCGCTGATCAGGGAGGGAAACGTATGCCCCATTGCCTGAAAGAGGCTCGACGCGACGAAGTTCAGGCCGGTGGGGATGAGCATGAGCGCCGAGATGGCGAGGTACTCGTAGCCGACCGCCACCACCGGCGGGTCGTGGGAAAACGGAAGGATCATACCTTCGCGACCGAAGTAGCAGACGAGCGTGATTACACCCATCATCGCGGTGGAGATCCCGGCGCCTACGCGGAACGCTTCGCGCACGCGCGCGGACAGTCCAGCCGCGAAGTTCTGTCCAGCGACCGGACTCACCGCGATGCCGAGCGCGATGGCGGGCAGCATCGTGGCCTGCAGCACGCGCAGACCGACCCCGAAGCCCGCCTGCGCGGCCGCGCCGAATGGCCGGCTGACCAGATAGACAACCATGATGTACACACTCAGCAGCCCGAGCTCCGCGCCGGCGGGAAGACCGATCCTGAGCATGTGCCACCACTCCGAAAAGCGCGGCACCCATTCGCGCGCGGAGAAGCGCAAGTAGCTGCTGCTGCGCATGACATGGGCGCTTATCGCGATCAGGCCGACGGCGACTGCCACGAACGTGGCGATCGCCGCGCCGGTGACGCCGAGCGGATGCCCCGTGCCCCAGCCGAAGATGAGGATCGGCGCCAGGGCGATGTTGAGCAGCACGCTCGCGGTCTGCACCAGGAGGCCGGTGGCGAAGTTTCCCGTGCCGCGCAGCGCCGCGGCGCTCGCGAACAGCGGGAACTGGAGCGCCATCGCGGGGATGAACCAGGTCAGGTACTCGGAGGCGCAGCGCGCGGTCTCGGGATCGGCGGCGAGCTTCGCGACGTACGCAGAGCGCGTCGCGAACGTCATCACCATGAACAGCGCTCCCACGAAAAACGAGAGCGCTTGGGATTGATTGAAGCGCGCGATCGCGAGCTGAGGATCTTTGGCCCCAGTCGCGTGCGACACGATCGCGGTCGTGCCGACGGCGATCACCTGCGTCGCCGCGGTGACCGCGACTGACAGGTTGCCGGCGACGCTGACCGCCGCGACCGCAGTGCTCCCGAGCCGGCCCACGAAGTAAAGGTCGAGTAGCAAGTACAGCGTCTGGAGAACCATCCCGACGAACATCATGATCGTCATCTTCACGATGCTCTTGGCGATAGGTCCCGTGGTCAGGTCTTGCATGACGCGCCTCCATACTTGGTCGGTCGTTGGTGGGAGCGCGACCCCTTCGCTCCAGATTGAGCGCGCTCATGCTGCTCGCGAGCGCACTCGGGGTCACGCTACAACGGGCGTAGGTCCGCGGGGAAAGCAAAAGGTGTGAGCGGTCTGCCCTCGGCCAAGGCATCGATTTCGCGTGCCCAGATCTTCCTCAGCAGAATGATGGCCACATCACTCGTCCCGAGCCGATGCGTCGCGCGGTCCGTGGAGATTCCTTGCGCCGCGAGCACCACGTGGTCCTCGAGCAGGGCGTCGGGCGGCACCGCTTCGAAGCGCTTTTTTCCGGCGATGACGGCGGCGATGTCGTGCTGCTGCCAACGCCGTCCGTCGAAAGCCTTCGGCAAAAAGCGCCGGAGGGCGCGGCTCGCGGCCGTGCGAAGTAGCGCCATCATGGGGACATCGTCGACCGCGGTGAGCGAATAGAAGATGGTATGGCTGTCGTCGTCGGCGGGTACGGTCCAGATCAGGCCGTCGAGCCCGCGCAGCTGGGAGGCGCTCGACTTGAAGTACACGCAATTCGGCATCAACAGCATGTATTGTTTGACGTGCTGGTCGGCGAAGCGCGTTTCGTGCAGCAGGCCGTAGTCGGTCTCCGTCGCGGACAGGCTCGATGCCTGCCCGGCTAACGCCGCATCGTGGTACACCGAGCGCGCGTGCACGAACCCGAGGTGCGAGTCATCGATCAGGTTCTCGAGATCGGCGAAGAAGTTGTAGGGGCGGAACTCGGAGATGGCGTAGCGGAACCTCAGGCCGCTCTGTTCGAGCAGCGGCCAGCGCGGCGGTGGCGGCGCTGGCTCCTCCGCGCCGAAGTAAGCCCAGATGAGACCGAGGTACTCGCGCACCGGGTAGCTTCCGAGCTTGACCTTGTGCGCGAAGCTCTGCCGCTCCACCGGCTGCTCGACGCACTGCCCCGTGGCGTCGAACTTCCAGCCGTGATAGCGGCAGCGCAGGCAATCTCGCTCGACCTTACCGATGGAGAGCAGCACCTTGCGATGCGCGCAGCGACCGTCTAGAAGATGCGGAACCCCGCTTTCGGCGCGATAGAGCGCGTACTCGTCGCCCATGACCTTCACCAACGCCGCCCGCCCAGGAAGCAGCTCTCGGGCTACGAAGACCGGATGCCAGAAGCGGCGGAGATAGCGGCCGGGCCGCGGGTGCGCGCCGGGCGGGGCGGACCGAAAGCGGGGGGCGCCGA
>CAZYWR010000672.1:0-20004 GCA_964651185.1 uncultured Polyangiales bacterium | reverse complement strand
GTCCGACAAGATGTCGCCAAACAAGTTCTCCGTGACGATCACGTCGAACTGACCCGGCGCGAGCACGAGCTGCATCGAGCAGTTGTCGACGTACATGTGGCTGAGCGCGACCTCGGGATAGTCGGACGCGAGCTCGCTCATCACGCGCCGCCAGAGCACCATGGTCTCGAGCACGTTGGCTTTGTCGACGCTGCACACCTTCTTGCGGCGCTCGCGCGCGAGCTCGAACGCGCGGCGGCCGATGCGCCGAATCTCCGCTTCGCTGTAGGTGAGCGTATTGATCCCCACCTGCGCGCCAGGCGCCCCGGTCAGGCTCCGCGGCTCGCCGAAGTACAGGCCGCCGATCAGCTCCCGCACCACGACGTAATCGACCTGACGCGCCAAGTCCTCGCGCAACGGCGAGGCGCCTGCGAGGCAGGCGAAGATCTTGGCGGGGCGCAGGTTCGCGTACACGCCCATGGAGCTGCGCAGCGCGAGCAGCCCTTTTTCGGGCTTCTTGTCGCTCGCCACCTTATCCCACTTCGGCCCGCCCACCGCGCCGAGCAGCACCGCGTCGACCTCGCCTGCGCGCTTGAGCAGGGCCTCCGTCGCGGGCACGCCGTGCAAGTCGATCGAAGCGCCGCCGAAGGGCTGCTCTTCCAGCTTGAGCCCGATCTTCGCCGCGCGCGCCGCGAGTTCGAGCACGCGCAGCGCCTCGCGCGTCACCTCGACGCCGATGCCGTCGCCGGCGATCACGAGAACCTGTAAGTCGCTCATCGTCTTCTTCCTCAGGTTGTACATGCGTCGACGAATCGATCAGGTCGGAGCGGGCGGCGGCTCGGAGCGGCGCTGGTTGAGCTGCCGCTGATACGCCTGCTGGTTGAGCGCGTTCACGAACGCGAGCGCGCTCGCCACGACCACGTCCGTATGACGGCCTTGGCCGCGCGACTTCAAGCCGCCCTCCTCGATGCTGAGCGTGACCTTGCCTTGCGCGTCGGCGCCGCCCGATACGGCCTCGAGATCGTAATCTTTGAGCCGCAGGCCGGGCTTGTCCGTGATGATCTTGACCGCCTCGATCACCGCCTCGACGGGACCATCGCCCGAGCTCTCGGCGCTGCGCTCCACGCCGTCGATCTCGAGGAACACGCGCGCCCAGGGCGAGACCTCGCTGCCGCCGCGAAACTCCACGTCCACCAGCCGATACACCTCTTTTAGGCTGAAGTCCTCGGCGACCAGCGGGTAGAGATCTTCGTCGTAGATGGTCTTCTTCTTGTCGCACAAGCGCTTGAAGCTCTCGAACGCGCGCGAGAGCTGCGCGTCGTCGAGCTCGTAGCCGAGCAGCTTGAGCCGGTCGCGCAAGGCCGCGCGTCCGGAGTGCTTGCCGAGCACGATGTTGTTCGTAGGCAGGCCTATCTGCTGCGGCTCCATGATCTCGTAGGTGCGGCGATCGGCCAACACGCCGTGCTGATGGATGCCCGCTTCGTGCGCGAAGGCGTTGCGCCCGACGATCGCCTTGTTGGGCTGCACGTTCAGGCCCGTGATCTCGCTGACCAGGCGGCTGGTCGGGTAGAGGTGCTCGGTGACGATGCGCGTGGTCACCGGGAAGAGGTTCGGCCGCACGCGCAGCGCCATGACGATCTCTTCGAGCGCGGCGTTGCCCGCGCGCTCGCCGATGCCGTTGATGCAGCACTCGACCTGACGCGCGCCCGCGCCGATCGCCGCGAGCGAATTCGCGACCGCGAGCCCCAGGTCGTTGTGGCAGTGCGTCGAGATGATGACGTCGCGATCGCCCACGATCTGCTTGATGGCGAGGACGATCGTCTTGTACTCGTCCGGTGTGGTGTACCCCACCGTGTCCGGCAAATTCAGCACCTTCGCGCCGGCTTCGATCGCCGCTGCGCAGGCCTCCTTGAGGAAGCTGAGATCGCTGCGGGTGCTGTCCTCGGCGCTGAACTCCACGTTCGGCGTGAGCGCGCGGCAAGCGGACACGCCGCGCCGGATCTCCTCGAGCACCTCCCGCTCGCTCATGCGCAGCTTGTGCTCCATGTGCAGCTTGCTGGTGGCGATGAAGGTATGGAGGCGCGGATCGCCCGCGCCCTCGAGCGCTTGCCAGGCGACGCGGATGTCGTTCTCGCGCGTGCGGCAAAGCGCGGCGATCTCGCAGCCGCGGACCTCCTGCCCGATCCTCCGCACGCTCTCGACTTCGCCCGGCGAGGCGGCCGGAAAGCCGGCCTCGATCACGTCGACCCCTAGCTTCTCCAGCATGCGGGCGATACGTAGCTTCTCCTCCATCGTCATCGTGGCGCCCGGGGACTGCTCCCCGTCGCGAAGTGTGGTGTCGAAGATGCGTACGTGGTCGTTCGTGGTCATTGAGACCTCACCTCGGTCGATGCGCGCGCGAAATGATGGGCGCTCAAGTTCTACTTGAAGGCCCGCCGGAAGCCAGCCCCGAACCCGCGGCCTTATTGATCGATTTCCCCGATTTTGTTAGAAAGCAGGGAAGTCCGTCGCCTTCGTCGCGCCCGGTGCAAGCGTACTTTCCACCGCTTTTCACCTACGCCCCGCTCACCAGGAGCAGGCGCGCCGAAGGTGCGGGCCAGAACGGGGGACTTCAGCTCGATGATCTTCGACTGGCTTCAGAGCCTGTTCTCGCATGATCTTGCAGTCGACCTCGGCACGGCGACCACGCTGATCTACGTCAAAGGCAAGGGCATCGTCTCCTGCGAGCCGTCCGTGGTCGCGGTGCAGCGCGGGCCGCGCGGCGAAAAGAAGGTGATCGCCGTCGGCACCGAAGCCAAAGAAATGCTCGGCCGCACCCCGGGCAACATCGAAGCGGTGCGCCCGCTGCGCGACGGCGTGATCGCCGACTTCGAGATCACCGAGGCGATGCTGCGCTACTTCATCCAGCGCGCACACCGAGGCCGGGTGCGGGTCATCATCTGCGTGCCGTTCGGCATCACCGAGGTCGAAAAACGCGCGGTCAAAGAGAGCGCCGAGAGCGCGGGCGCGCACGAGGTTTTCTTGATCGAAGAGCCCATGGCCGCGGCGATCGGCGCGGGCCTACCCATCACCGAGCCGAGCGGCAACATGGTGGTCGACATCGGCGGCGGCACCACCGAGGTCGCGATCATCTCGCTCGCGGGCATCGTCTACTCGCAATCGGTGCGAGTCGGCGGCGACAAGATGGACGAGGCCATCATCGGCTACATGAAGCGCAAGTATAACCTCCTGATCGGCGAGCAGACCGCCGAGCGCGTCAAGTGCACGATCGGCACGGCGTACGCCGAAGATCGCGTAGAGACGATGGAGGTGAAGGGGCGCGACATGCTCGCCGGCATGCCCAAGACCATCCTGGTCAACAGCGCCGAGATCCGCGAGGCGTTGAGCGAGCCGATCAACGCGATCGTCGAGGCGGTCATGCTCGCGCTCGAAAAGACGCCGCCCGAGCTCTCTGCCGACATCGTCGACAAGGGCATCGTGCTGACCGGGGGCGGGGCGCTTTTGCGCAACATCGACGTGCTCTTGCGCGAAGAGACCGGCCTGCCTGTCACGGTCTCGGACGATCCCGTCAGCTGCGTCGTGCTCGGCTCCGGCAAGGCCCTCGATCACCTCGAGCTCCTGCGCAACGTAACCATCTCCTGATCAGCTCATCGTATCGCTCGCGCGCAGGAAGGCGCGCTTTCTGGTTTGTTCGCGCGCAGAAGGGCGCGCTTCGTAGTTTGCTCACGCGCGAAATGCGCGCTTTCTGGTTTGCTCGCGCGCGCGAACGCGCGCTTCGTAGTTTGCTCACGCGCGCGAACGCGCGCTTCGACATGCCGAGGGGGCGGCGTGAACATCTTCAAGCGGTATCGCGACGAGCTCCTGGCGATCTTTCTGCTCGCCCTGCCCTTCCTGTTTCTTCGCGCCAACCTGAGTGATCCCTCACGCGCGAGCCTGTTCGACCGCTGGGTGCTCTCCATCAGCGCGCCGGTGCAGTGGGTGGCGGTCAAGGTCGCGCGCGGCGCCTCCACGCTGATCCAGGAGTACACGTACCTCGTCGACGTACGGCGCGAGAACGACCGCCTCAGCTACGAGAACGCCCGCCTCCAGCAGGAGGTCAAGAATCTGGAGGCGCTCGACCGCGAAAACGCGCGTCTGCGTCAGCTCCTGGTCTTGCGCGAGGAGCTCCCCGGCGAGGCGGTAAGCGCCCGCGTGATCGCCAAGGACATCTCGCCGCTCTTTCGCGTGATCCGCGTGCGCCTCGATCGCGGGCGCGACGATCGCGTCACGGCCGGCATGCCGGTCGTGAGCACGGAGGGTCTGGTCGGACAGATCTCGCGTGTCTACGACCGCTACGCCGACGTGCTGCTCACGGTCGACGACGGAAGCAAGGTGGACGTCGTCGTCCAGCGCACCGGCTCGCGCGGGATGCTTCACGGCACGGGTGAGAGCGAGAACTACAAAGCGCGCATTCAATACTTGCTGCGCGCCGATGAAGTGCAGGTGGGCGACCTGGTGATCACCTCGGGCCTCGGCCGCCGCTTCCCGCCCAACCTGCCGGTCGGCACCATCTCCAACGTCGAGAAGCGCGATTTCGGCCTGTACCAGCTGGCCGAGCTGACCCCCGCCGTGAACTTCTCGCGGCTCGAAGAGGTGTTCATCCTGACCGCGGGCGCGCGCGAAGCCACGCTCGCGCATCGCAGCGCTGGGGCGGCACGATGAGCCGCGACCTCTCGCTGCTCGCGCTCGGTTTTGCGCTGGCCACGAGCGAGGCGGCGCTCGGCGCGGTGTTCCGCTTGGGCCCGCTCATGCCCAACGCGCTCTTACCGATCGTGATCTACCTGGGTATGGCGCAGGACATCTCGCTCGCGCGCGCCGCCGCGCTCAGCTTCGTGCTCGGTCTGTTCGTGGACTCGGCGGCCGGCAACGCGATGGGGCTCATGACCTTCCTCCACGTGGCCACGCTGATCGCCACCCGCGCGGCGGGCGTACGCCTGATGATGCGCGGAAGGCTCTCGCAGTTCTCCATCACCGCGCTGATCGCGGCGCTCGGCGCGATCGCGATGGTCTCGCTGCGCAGCATCTTCCGCCCGGAGGAGCCGTTCGAAGCGACCAGCGTGAAGCACGTGATCGTCGCCGTGCTGCTCCCGAGCCTCACCACCGGAGCCGTGGCTCCGTTCGTATTTCAACTCGTACGCCGGATCGACACGCGTAGCCGGCGCGACGAGGTCGCGAGCCTGTCATGAACCTGCTGAGCGCGAGCCGCGAGGTCGGCGAGTTCCGCAAGCGCTACCGCTGGATGGCGCTGGGCGTGGCGTGCGCGTTCAGCGCGCTCTTGGGCCGTGCGTTCTATTTGCAGGTCTACGATCACGCACACTACGCCGCGATCGCGCGCGAGAACATCCTGAAGACCTTGAGCACCCCCGCCACACGCGGCGTGATCCGCGACGTGGAGGGGCGCGTGATCGCCCAAAACCGCCCCGCCTATCGCCTGTACATCACGCCCTCGCGCCTGCGCGACCCGGAGGACCTCGCGCGCATCGTCGAGCTGCTCGGCCTCAACGCCGAGGCGAAGAGCGCGCTCGAAGCGCAGCTCGCCAGAGTGCCCGAGCGCCGCAAGAGCCATCAGCTCGAGATCTTGGGCGAGCTCACGCGCGAGCAACTGGCGGCCGTGGAGACGCACGCGAGCGAGCTGCCCGCGATCGATCTGGTGAGCGTGCCGGTGCGCGATTACCCCTACGGCAAGCTGGGCGCGCACGCGCTAGGCTACCTGAACGAGATCTCGGCCGAAGAGCTCAGCGACAAGGCGCCGCTCGGTTATCGCGCCGGCGACACCATCGGCCGGAGCGGCATCGAGCGTGCGTGGGAGACCTTACTGCGCGGCCAGCGCGGAAAGAAGCGCATCTACGTCGACGCGCGCGGACGGCGCTCGCGGCTCGTGCCCCAAGGCGTACCGATGGCAGACGAAGAGCCCGTGCCCGGGCGCGATCTGACGCTCACGCTCGACATGGAGCTCCTGCGCAGCATCGAGCGCGCGTTTCGCGGCCATCCCTCGGGTGCGGCGGTCGTGGTCGACGTGCACACCGGCAAGGTGCGCGCGCTGTTCTCCAAGCCGGCGTACGACCTGAACGAGGTGAGCGGCAAGCTCAGCGGCGAGCGCGCGCGCGAGCTGAACGAGAACCCGTTCCGGCCCATGATCGATAAGACACTGTTCGAGACTTACTACCCGGGCTCGACCTTCAAGCCGGTGAGCGCGCTGGCGGCGCTCGGCGAAGGCACGATCGACGAGGAGACCGAAGTCGACTGCCACGGCGTCTACGAGTTCGGAAACCGGCGCTTCCGCTGCGAGCACGTGCACGGGCGCATCTCGCTCAAGGAGGCGCTCAGGCGCTCGTGCAACATCTACTTCTACAAGGTCGCGGAGCTGACCGGCATGGATCAGATCGCGCGCATGGCGAGCGACCTGGGGCTCGGCGAAAAGACCGGCATCGGCATCAACACCGAGGCGCGCGGCTTCATCCCGACCAAAGGCTGGTACGAAGAGCGCGGCGAAGTTTTTCGCGTCGGCTACACGCTCAACGCGGCGATCGGCCAAGGCGACACGCGCGTCTCGCTCATGCAGCTCGCTTTGACTTACGCCGCGATCGCCAACGGCGGGACGCTGTTCGCGCCGCAGCTGGTGGAGAGCGTGCACGCGCCGGACGGCGCCTTGCTCGAGCGCATTTCGCCGCAAGTGAAGAAGCGACTCTCCCTCAAGCCGGAGCACCTCAAGCTCATCCACGAGGCGCTCTGGGGCGTGGTGAACCGCGAAGGCGGCACCGCCTACGACCCGAGCAACTTGGAAGGCCCGGTGCGCGTCGCAGGCAAGACCGGTACGGCGCAGGTCGAACAGCACCAGCGCGAGCGCAACGACGAGAAGCGCAGCTGGTACGTGTATCGCTCGCACGCCTGGTTCGCCGGCTGGGCGCCGGCTGAGGCGCCCGAGCTCGCGGTGGTGGTGATGGTCGAGCACGGCGGCGTCGGCGGCAAAAACGCGGCCCCCATCGCGATCGAAGCCATGAAGCAGTACTTCGGCCGCCGCGCGGGCCAGGTCACGCTCATCAATCGCGCGGACGGAGCGCTGTAGCATGGCCATTCGCAGCGGTTTTCGTGAGCAATTCGACTGGTGGCTGTTCGGCGCCATCGCGACCATCGCGCTGCTCGGCATCACCAACTTGTACAGCGCCACCAGCGCCGCCAAGGCCAGCATGGCGGACATCTACATTACGCAGATCTACTGGATCGCACTCGGGGCGGGTGTGGCCGTCGTGGTGGCGGCGATCGACTACCGCAACTACGAGCGCCACGGCTGGCTCGCCTACGGCATCGGGGTCGCGCTCCTGATCTTACTGTTCGCGCTCGGCCGCAGCGTGCGCGGATCGGTGCGCTGGCTCTCGATCGGCGCGTTCTCGCTGCAGCCTAGCGAGCTGATGAAGATCTTTTTGATCATCGCGCTCGCCAAGTATCTGCACAACGATCCCAAGACGACCGGCCGCACCTTACGCGACTTGATCGGACCCGGCCTCATCCTGAGCTTGCCGATGGTGCTGATCCTCAAGCAGCCGGATCTCGGCACGGCGCTGATCTGCGCGGCCATCTTCGGCTCGATCATGCTGCTCACCAACCTCAAGATGCAGTCGCTAGTGACCCTGCTCATCTGCTTCGCGGCCTGCGCGCCGCTCACTTGGCAGTTCATGCTCGAGGACTACCAAAAGGAGCGCGCGCTCTCGTTCTGGACCTCATTCGTGGAACCGGAAAAAGACATGCTCGGCTCGGGCTGGCACGCCTACCAGAGCAAGGTGGCGATCGGCAGCGGCGGTTTCTGGGGCAAGGGCTACCTGCAGAGCACGCAAAACCAGTACGGCTTCGTGCCCGATCAGCACAGCGATTTTCCGTTCGCCATCTTCGCCGAAGAGCACGGCCTGCTCGGCGTGACGGTGCTGCTCGGCGCCTACTTCTTCCTGATCATCCGCGGGCTCAAGGTCGCGTCGCAAGCGAAGGACCGCTTCGGCGCGGTGCTGGCGGTGGGCGTGAGCGCGATGTTCTTCTTCCACACCATCATCAACGTGGGCATGGTGATGGGCCTCTTGCCGGTGGTCGGCATCACGCTTCCCTTGTTCTCGCACGGCGGGTCGAGCGTGCTGACCTTCATGATCGGCATCGGGTTGTTGATGAACGTGAGCATCCGCCGCTTCCATTTCTGAAAGAGCGCGGGGCCTCGCCGCTGTCCAGACAATCAGCGCGTCCATTACAAATGACACAGGGACGACAAGCGCACAGCGTCCGCGACGCCGGCCTCAGGCCAGGCGCTTATCCAGATTAAATCGTCGTCCATCTAAAATGGACACGTCACATTCCCGGCATGCAGGGCGCAGAGAACATCGCCCCCGAGCTCGACGACTACTTCGCACAGCTCCGCAAGCTTCCGTTCGTGCGCGACGTGCGCGTCCTCGCGAAGACGACTCGTACTCCCCACGCCCAAGCGCGGCGCGCGCTCGGACCCCGCGCGCGGACCCGCCGCCAGACGTGAAGCTGCGCATACGTACCCCAGCCAGCTCCCACGAGCTGCGCTGCTTCGTCAGTGAACGAGCTGTCCACGCAAGTACCGCCAGCTTCTTGTTGGAGCGATTCGCTTCCGCCGACGACCTTATCGTCGAAGGTGGTCGCATGGCTCGATCGCCCGCACGAGCGGACCAAAGACCTACGGCGGCGTGGCCGTCACTCCGGCCAGTGGAGCGCGCTCTAACACCTCTCGATCGAGCGTCACCAACGGCAGTTCGTGGCGCAAAGCGACCCAGACGTAGAGCGCGTCCGCCGCGCGCAGACAAGTCTTCTCGAGCACGCGGCTTACGCCGCGCACAGCGCGAGGACCGATCGTGACGGCGACACGCGAAGCGAAGTGACGCGTGAGTAGAAGCGCCACGCTGCGGGGCGCGGCCCCTCTGCGCGTCAGGGCCGAGATCACCTCCAGATCGAAGATCGCTGGTACGACCACCTCGTCGTGGCCCGCGAACAACGGCATGCAACGATGGCGGGCCGCTTCGTGCGCAAGCTCGGAACGACGCAACGCGGCCACTGCCACCGACGCGTCGAGCACGTACCTCACCGGCGCCCTGCCAACAGCTCGTTCACCGCCGAGACCTCAGGCTCCGTCGCGCTGAACTCATCGACGAAGGCTTGAATGCTCTGCTCCACCTCTGCCTCGGTCATGCGCGGCCGTGGTTTGCGCGGGGAGATCGCCACACTGACCGGGACGATCGCCGCGGCGGGTTTGCCATGGCGCAGGATGATGACGCGCTTTCCGTGATGCTCGGCCTGATCCACGAGCTCGGAGATGCGCGCCTTCGCGTCGGCGAGCGACATCTTTCGCATATGACCAATATGACCCAAAGTTGCTCTCATGCCAAGCTGCGAGCGCGTGCACCCGCCATTCCATTCCTCGCCCCCGCCCACGCGGCCGCCCGCCACGCTGCGCGGCAATCGAGCCGCGCATGAAAGCCGCTAGAGCGCTGAGAAGTTGGCCGCCGCGGCGACGCATTGGCCGCCCGAATGTGAGGGGGGCTCTGCAAGCATGCGCGGATGCTTGAAACGCTCATCTCCGCCCGAACCTCGTCGTTCTCTTTGCTCTGCTTGCGCGCCTCGCGCATCCGCCACCGCTGCGACGCTGCAGACACGCAGACTGTACAGCGCTGTCCCTTGGGTTTGCGACGCATCCTGAGAGGAGGCGCCCCGGCGTTGGCGTGGATCGCGGCCGCCTGCGCCGAGCCATCGCAGCACGCTGGCTCTCTCGAGCAACCGCCGCCGGCGCTATCGAAGTATGCAGACCCGTCGCAGGGTGATGACACCTTCCCGAGCGACGACAGCTTCTATCAACCGCCGCCCCTGGACCTCCAGCCCGGCGACGTCCTTCGCTCTCGACGAAGCCTGTTCAGTCTCGACCCGATCGACGAGGCAGCTGAGACCGATGTGACGGCGCAGCAAGTGCTCTATCGATCGATGGACGCGCTGGGCCAGCCGATGGCGGTCAGCGGCACCATCCTCGTGCCCAACGCACCTTGGACGGGCCCAGGCGAGCGGCCCCTCGTCTCTTACGCCGTCGGGACCCGTGGGCTCGGCGATAACTGTGCACCGTCTTACACACTGGTGCACGGCGTCGACTATGAGGGTTCGATCATCCGGTCTCTGCTGGACGAGGGCTGGGCGGTCGCGATCACCGATTATCAGGGCCTCGGCACGCCGGGTGTTCATACATACATGGTCGGCCCGGCAGAGGGGCATGCCGTGCTCGACATCGCGCGCGCGGCGCAGCGGCTCGATGGCACCGGACTCTCGACCTCCACGCCCATCGGGCTGATGGGCTATTCGCAGGGCGGCGGCGCCGCTGGCTGGGCGGCGCAGCTGGCCGCGAGCTATGCCCCCGAGCTGAACGTGAAGGGGTCCGCGATCGGCGGCGTGCCTGGCGACTTGGCCGCTACCGCCGAGTTCCTCGATGGCACAGCGTTCGTGGCGTTCGCGCTCATGGCTTCGCTCGGTCTCGACGCAGCGTACCCCGAGTTGAACCTCGACAGCTACCTCAACGACGTCGGTCGGCAGGCCGTGATGACCGGACAGACGGTGTGCATCGCCACGGTCGATGGGTTCGGCGCGCTGCTCGGTGATTTCGCGTTCACCTCGTTCGCCGACTACACCACCACGAACCCACTCCAAGCACCGCCGTGGCAGGCTCGGCTCACGGAGAACAAGCTCGGCGCGGCGAAGCCGTCGGCGCCAGTGTACCAGTACCACTCGCTGCTCGACGAGATCGTCCCCTTCGATCAGGCGGCCGACCTCCGCCGCACGTGGTGCGATCAGGGCGCAGATCTGACTTGGGACACGCTGCCGGCCGAGCATGCGCTCGGGATCGCGCTCGGCCCGCCGTTCGCCATCGATTGGCTCGCGGACCGCTTCGCCGACCAGCCCACGTCGAGCAACTGCCAAGATCCCTAGCGCTCCTCGAAACGTGTCGATCTGCAGTCCACTCCCACGCCTGGCCTCCGTCACACCTTCCGACGAGTGTCATCGCGCCTTACGGCTCTCGATCGCGAGATCATCGGCGCCTCCCGCGCGTCGCTATTTGAGATGAGCCAATTCTTCGATGGTAGCTGCGTACTTGCCTTCGGTGCGCTCCACCTGCTTGGCTAGACCCGTGAGAATATCCATCGGCACGTTCTTGGAGAGCATGCGGGCCATCCAGAGCGGCGCGGAACCACCCGGATGCGCGCGCACCGAATACACGACGTACGTGTGTTGCGCGTCGACCTTCCGCAAAGAAAAGCCGGTCTCGCAGTCTTGCACGCGAATCGTACGCTCCTTCACCGGGGTCTCGTTGGGAGCACACACCATGCGCACGTAGTAAGACTCGCCCGCGGACAGCACGTCGACGGTGCGCTTGAAGAGGATGTCCCGATCCTCGGCCGGCCACATCTGACGCGAATGTGAGTAGACAACGGACGTGCGCGCGTCGATGGTGCGCAGCCTGTAGACTTTGTCGGCGCCCTTCGACCACTCCGTCGATCTTGCATCGTCGAGCACGATGGCGAGCAGGTGCAGAACAGAACCCTTCAGGGTGGCCTCCCCTCGGAACGTAGGCAGCTCACCAGGGGGCTCACGCACGCTCAAGGTGACGCCGTGATCTCTCCGCATGATCTGCCATCCTGATTCGCCGTCTGCACGGACACCGTCCGCGGGGAAAGCGATCGCCGCGAGGATGAGCCAACGCGCGACCGACGACCGTCTGTTCGCCTTGAGTTCGAGCATGGTGTCTATTCTATGCACCTGGAGTATGTGCTCGAGCGGCCATGCACTCGCTGGAAGGGCCAAGTTCCGCGTGCGCCTCAACCTTCGCTCGTGGGCGTCATCTCGCGACGCATCCTGGCGAACGCACGCCCCGCGAGCCATAAGCTCAAGTCTGGAGCCAAGCGTTCGAGGTACCAAGCGAGCTTCCACCAGCTCGGGATCACGATGACGGCACGGTCGCGCATCACGGCCCGGAGCGCCTTGCGTGCGAAGACCTCGGGAGGCATGGGCCGGAGTCGCTCTACGCTACGCGCCCGCGCATCTTCGCTCATGGCTCCGGCGTTCACGCGACCATACCTTCCGCCGCTCAGGATCGGCGTACGCACGAGGCCCGGGCACAAAACGGAAACGCGAATGCCGTGGTGAGCGGCTTCCACGCGCAGCGCGCGCGACAAGGCGACGACGCCGAACTTGCTCGCCGTGTAACTGCCGGCGCCTGGGAAGGCGATCAGACCCGCGACCGATGCCGTGTTGATGATGTGACCAAACCCTTGCGCGATCATGCGCGGATACACCGCCTGCACGCCATGGGCGACACCGCGCAGATTCACGTCGAACACCTCGTTCCAGTCCTGAAGCGAATACGACTCCATCGGACCGGCGGCTCCAATGCCGGCGTTATTGAAGAAGTAGTCGATCCGGCCGCTGCGAGCGACCGTGCTCTCCACGAGGTGCTGCAGGCTCTCGAACGAGCGCACGTCCGCTTCGGCGACATAGGCGCTCGCGCCGCGTTGGCGAAGCGCGTGCACGATCTCCTGCGCCAGCTCCGCTTGTCGATCGGCGATCACGAGCTCCATGTCGCGCGCCGCCAGCTCTTCCGCAAGCGCGCGCCCGATGCCCGACGCTCCGCCCGTGATGATCGCGACCTTCCGTGTCGTGACCTTGCCTTCCATCGTCACCCTTCGTGAAGAGCAGCCATCCTGGCCGCGGAAGCTGAACGCATCTGAGCGTGCCGAGATGCGCGGCAACCTGAACTCAGATTAGTCACAGTCCAGTAGCAGGGGGAAGCAGCGATCGAAGTTGATCGGGTCGCTCAACACGCACGCGGAGAAGTGAACGGCGCAGGTGCCGTCGTAGCCGCCGTCGCCGCGGAACCCTGGCTCACAGTCCCCATATGCGTCGAGGCATTGATCGGCGTCCAAGACGTTTCCGAGCACGCACCCTGCAAATGTGGCGGCGCAGGCAAACGAGACACCCGCGTCGTCCGTCCACATGGGTACCGTCACGTTCACGGTGCTGGCATCGGTGAGGGCTGGCCAAGGCGTGCCGCCGTCTACGGCGTTCATGCTCGTGCCGGGCGCAGCATTCGGCGTGCTGCCCCCGGAGGCGATCGGTTCGCGGCCGCCGAGAGAGCCGTCACCAGCGTCTCCAGACGCGGGAGTTTGAGCGCCGATGTGTGCTGGGGCTTTGCTGGAGCCGGCGTCCTCGCCATTGGGCGCAGCGTCCACCTCAAGGGCCCGGCCGGTGCCGGCGTCGACGGACACCTGCGCGCGCGCTGCGTCCTCCGCGATCGTGGTCCCATTCGGATCCGTTTCGGTCTCGGATGCAGGCGGCAAGGCGAGCGGGGTGTCACCGCTCGAGCAAGCAACGGCGAACACGCAATAGGCGGCGAGCGCTCCGGAGCGCGCCCTCGCGTGCCAAACAGGGCGACAAAAACGGACGAGGTTGCTCGAGAGCATGGAGATCTCCTTCAGAGGCGTTTTCACTTCGCGCTCCTTGGGCCGAGCGACTTGTCTGCCCAGGGAGCTGATATCTACTTAGGACGCGTGCACCACGTTCCCTTGGCGGTGATTCACAGCCGCCGGAAGCTACGGTCGCGTCTCCGCATCACAACGGCCAATCATTGCCTCGGTCGGCCATCGCACGATGATCGGACTGTCCAATCGCTCGCAAAGGAACGACGCCCGCAGGTGACCCGCGCAGCAAACACATGGCCGGCTCGGCCGCACACGCCAGCGTTAGTCTGCGCCTTCAGAACCGAATGGAGGCGCTGTTATGTTGGATATGTTCGCAGCGGCACCGAAAGATCTGCGCAGAGCGCGGCTGCAGGAATACCACCATTACCTCATCGATCGAGATGGAGAGATGAACCTCCAAGAGCGGACGCTCTCTCGGCGCGAAGCCTCGATGAAGAAGTACGAAACGCCCCCGAGAGCGTTCAGGGCCATGGACGCTGCAGAATTTCGCAAGCAATATGGGTCGTTCGAAAAAGGCAAACCGCTGCCGCCCGAGATGGTGCTGTTGCTGGCGCTGGTGAAGGTCAACTCGGCGGAGGCCTATGGGGTGGCGCAGAACTTCCAGCGGACCCTCAATCGGGCGCTCAAGAACGACGACGACGACGAGCTCCGCATCCTGTGCGAAGAGTGTTACCACACGCGCATTCTCCTGAGCTCGGCCAATCATTACGGCCTCGAGGTCCGCGAGCCCTACCGTCCACCGTCTGCGCTGCGCGTCATGATCGGGGGCATCGCGACGGCGCCCATGATGATCGCCCGTCCGCTCACGCTCGCCGGCGAAATCATCGCGACGCTGATGTTCATCAAGCTGATCGCCGTCACCGAGCGCGTGCTCAAAGACGATGCCGAGACGAGGGATGCGATCCTCGAACGTATCATGGAGATTTGCACCGATGAACGCGGGCACATCACGTACAACCGCATGCACATGGGCCCGGCTGATCTCGCGCAGGCGCGCCTGATTCTTCCCATGGCCGCCCGGATCCTGGCGAGCGTGTTCCGCGAGATGGTGGCGCTCGGCGCGTACCCCACGGACGTATTGCGAGAGCTCCCCTTGCTCACCGACTCGAGGCATTTGCCCGAGAGCGTGCGCCGGCAATCGTTCGTCGCCTAGGAAGGAGAGCCCGCGTTGGGCCCGCATCGAGGCGGAGCGGGACCAACGCGGGCTCTCATGAAAAGAGTCCAAGTCGAGGCGGCTTACGTCCGAGCCACCGTGGCACGCCGCGATGACGTCACGGCGTCGCGAGCTGGCACAACTTGAAGACCGTGCTGCCGCCCTCCCCGCTCGGATCTTTGCAAGCTGTCCCCAGGTCGCAGTCCGCGTCGCAGTAGCAGTACTTGCGACACTGTCCCATGACGCACGTGTACTGCGGCGGACAGTCGGTCGAGAACTCGTCCTGCGTGCACGTATCGTCGAGCTGAATCCCGCCCAACACACAGGTCGCGGCCGGTTCGCTGCTGGCCGGATCGACGATGCACTGCTCCAGAAAGGGCAGACAACCGTCGCCGCTCACGGGATCGCAATCGAGGTCGTCCGGCGCATCGCAGCCCGAGCCGTCGTGCGCGGCCTGCGCCGGGTCCGCCGCGGCGCTCTTCGCGTCTACCGCGGAGCGCGCTGCATCGGTCGCTTGTGCCGGCACCAGCTGGCCCGCATCGCGAGACCGGTTATCCACGGCTCCCTGGCCGTTCATCGCCCCGGTGTCGGCCGCGACGCGCCCGTCGACCTCACCGTGGTCCGCTGGCAGGCCCCCATCGACCTCGATCAACGCGGTCGGGTCGCCGCTCGGCCCTCCGAAGCGGCAGGCCGCGGTGAGCAGCAGCCCCGGGACTGCGTACAATGGTTTCCTCATAACGTCACCGAGAGGTAGAGCCCCGCGCTGGCCACCCAACCCTTGCTGGAGAAGCCTGGCCATCCAGGGTTGTTTGTCTGCAGACCCGCGGCGCCTGAGACGGGTTTGCCGCCAATCTGGGCGTCGTCCGGAACTTCGTCTTTTACCAACGCTGGAGTGCGATTGATTCCGTCGCTGAAGGTGGGCGTGGTCAGCTTGCGCGCGAAGCGATTCAACAACCAAAAGCCTTGCAGCTGCGCACCGATCTTCAGCTTGGTCTCGCCGAACGGGATCGCGTACTCGAACGTCTGGCTCAGTCCGATCCGGTCGTTGTCGACATAGTTGGTGCGACCTCGCTGAAGTGGCACGGGCGTGGGTTTGTACTGCGCGTCCAACGCGAGCTTCCACGGGCCCGCGTTGAGGCGCGCACCCAATGCGCCCGTGATCGTATCGTGCCAGCCGAACGCAGCGATGGGCCGCTCTCCGTGACGGTCCTCGTACTGCGACCAGCGCCCATACACCGCGGAGCCGGCGACCGTGAGCACTATCGCTTTCGTCTGCACGATGTCGACGGACGTGCCGAGCCCCGCTTGCCACGGCATCCAGTCGAACAAGAGCTTCAAGGAAGAGGTCTGTTCGACGCCCGTGCCGAGCAGGAACTTCACATCGGCCCGAATCAAGATCTGCTGCGGCGCGTGGACGGTGCCGGTGATACGCCAGCGCGGCAGAGGGCGATAGGCGAAGCCGCCGTGAGGCGCGACTCCCGCGTGGACCTTGACGTCGACATTCAGGAGCAGGCTATCGAGGTGGCCCGCGTCGGCCACGTACGCGGGCGAGCCCGCGCCGGCTCGCAGGCTGACCGCGGCGCCTGCCCCGAGCGAAAACTGCTTGTGCAGGCGATATCCCAGGCCGAAGCCGAACGCGAGCGACGTCATGCGATCGCCATAGAGCTCGGGGTGCAAGCTGTTCGAGGTGAACTGCTCGCGCTCGTCCGGGTAGAAGCTGCGCAGGGTCATGAAGCTGCCGTTGGGGATCAGGCCCACGAATCCGATCGCCAGTCGCTGGTCGAAGAAGCGCCCGACGATACCGATCGCTTCGTAGCTCAGGGTCTGTTTTCCGGTGCCCTGCGCTTGCCGCGGCCGGGCCGCAGTCGCGCTCTGCGTCGGCGTCGCTTCGCGTCCGATCTGTAAGGTTTGGGTCGCGATCGGGTAGTTGTCGAAGCGAGAGCCATCGCTGTGCGCGGCGTTTTCGAGTCCGGCGGGGACGTCGTAGCTGCCATCGCCGCGTCCTTGAAGTCCCACGCCGATGCGCGAACCAAAGACCAGCGCACCGAAGGTCACGCCGGTAGGCACGTCGACGAGCAGCGCCGGGTTGAAGTAAGCCGCGCTGGCGCCGGTCGCGAGATTACGCGCCTGCTGACCGCCGGTATCGCCGAACCCGCCCATCTGCTCCAGGAGCGGCGACGCTTGGGCTAGGGGAGCATGGGTGACCCAGGCGAGAGAGCATGCCAAGACCGCGTAAGACTTCGCGCGCATACGACGGACTACTCGTTCGCTTCGGGGGTGAGCATCGGCGCCAAGTCACGGACCGTCGCGCACAGCGCCTGGGCGTCTCCTTGTGCTTGGTCGGGTGTGAGCTTGGCAAACTGGACGAAATGGAGTGAGCGATCCGGGTCGGGCACGCCCGACTGCTTGAGCAGGTCGGAGGTGACGCCGAGCACGGACTCCTCTTGGTTCCAGTCGCTGACGGGGAGCTGGAAACTCGACGCGCCCGCGCTGACCGTCCCGCTCCACTCGTTCCACGCGCGCAACGCCGTGTAGCGCGTCCCGGTGACGATGCCGCTGACGTGCAGTGACACGGCGGGATGACCGTCGTTATCCCAGTCCTCCCAGCCTGGCGTGTCGCCGGATGCCTGCTGATCGATCGTGGGCAGGGGATGGCTGGCGTCCGCATAGTAAGGTGTCGTGGCGCCGAGTACGTTGTAAGCTCGCTCGAAGGAGACATTGCAGCCGCTCGCGGTCGACGCGACCGTGCCCCGGCGACCGGCGTGGGAGTTCTTCTCGACCATCGTCGGCCAAGCCGCATCCCAATCGACCCCGGCCGCGAGAATGTCCACCGGGATGACTTTCGCGCCGCACACGAGCCCTTGTTTGACGGTAAGCTCGCTGCCGTTCTGCTCGAGTTCGTAGTAGTACCACCACAATCCCGCCTGCTTCACGCCGAGGCCCTGCGCGACGGTCCGCTGCGAGATGAGCCACGCGCCACGCAAGTTGCACGCCCCTTCGTCGCTTGCAGCGCTAGCGGCGCCCGCATGGCCAGCATCGATCGCCGGCAGGTTCGCAACGCCTCCTTCTACGTGTAACGTGCCGGGTTCAGACGACGATGTCGGTGACGCTTGCGCAGCAGACCCGGACGATGAAGGCGTCGAGGATCCCGCATCGGCCGTACGTCCCTCGGCCGCGGCATCATGGGCGCGAACGGACGAAGCGTAGATGTCGGGCGGCGCCGTGTCGGTGATACAGGCCGGCGTGGTGGTGAGCAGAACCAGGAGGCTCCTGGCCGCTACGCGTGGCTCCGAGGTTCGCATGCCCGTTAAGGCAGGCGCTCGCTCCGACCCTTGGTGAAAAATTCTCTATCGTCCGAGGTCGGCGTCGCCGCGCGCCGCGATCGGGCGCAAGCTGGCCGCACCGTCCTCTTGGCCTGGGAGGTAAAACGGCGGGTGCGAAGGGTCGGTGCCCTTCGTGGGCCGCGTATCGAGGGCAGCGCACCAGAGACCGCGTACGACGCCGCGGTTGCCGTAATGGCGCACAGAGTCGAAGAACAGCCAATCGTGAGCGCCCGCACGTGTCGGGAGAATGTTGGGATCGTAGTTCTGATGCAGATCCTCCGCAGCAAACGGCAGGTACGTGCGCTCTGCGTCCGCATCTTGCGGAGACAGGAACCCCATGGCGCGAAACAAGAGCGCGCTGCCTGAGCCATCGAGCTCGGCGCTGTACAAGTCCGAGTTCGGTCCGGGTGGTCCGAGTCCCGGCGAGAGCAACGCGCCGTCTGCGCCGAAGCTGGCGGATGCGCCCAACGCAAAGACCACCTGCTCGCTGCCCGGGCGAAACGTGGGCCAAGCAGGATAGAGCGCAGAGTCGCTGGCGATCACGCGATAGCTGCTGGCCTGTCGCTGCGCTCCCGAGAAAGCCATGAGCGCGAGCGTATGGCCACCCGCGCTCCCGTCGTTGAACGCGAGCCACTTTCCGTCAGGTGAGAACGCGGGCGTCGTGGCTGCGTCCGGAATGCCTGTATCCGAGATCGGAGCACCGCTCGCGAGGTCGAAGAGCGTCGCGGTCAGCTGTGGCGACGCGCCCATCGTACGGGGCCCGAACAAGGGAGGATGGGCCGGCGCGAGATAGAACGTGCCCGTGGGATCGATCGCAGCGAACTCACCGCCCATCACGTTCGAGCCCTTCGGGGCCGGATCGCGCTGCGCCGCGCCGGGGTCGTCGTACCAGTTGCCGAGGCCGGTGATCGATGCGATCAAGGCCGTCCCATTCGCAGAGACGGAGTGACAGCCGGCGCATCCTCCCTGCGGCGAAAGCAGCGGCTCGGGCGCGCCTCCGAGCGGCAGACGCATGACGGCGGCGAGGTTGATCGGCCCCGCCAACACCGATCCGTAACTCATGTAGTAGAGCACGCCCGAGAACGCGTCTGCGCTAAGTGTGAGCGACACGCGCAGCGGGCCGCTCGCCGTGCCCCCCATGAGCGTGGTCAGCTCGAGATCGAGCGCGAGCGGATCGCCGTTCCGCTGCGCAGCGCGCTGGGCCTCGAACCACAGCGTGCTCGGGATCGCCAGCTCGTGGTCCCCGCTGGGCAGAACACAGCCTTCGTAAACGAGTCCCGCTGCGCGGGCGCGCAGGTAGATCGCGTCCGTGGACGGCCCTGTCCACATCAGAAGCGGCGCCGCGATCCTCGCTGGAAACAGCGTGCTGTCATACGGGTAGAGAATGCGCGCGTCCGCCGCGACGGACCCGCCGGCGCGCGCGGCTGCCAGCGTTGCACCCTGCAGACCCGCCGCATTGCCCGGCCCGCATTCATCGATGGACGTCGTGGGCACGGCGGCGTCCCCGGTGTTGGACATCACGCTACCGTCTGCAGACTCCTCGTTTGCACCAGGCGCGGCCTGTGCGTCCTTGGGTGGCAGAGTGCCGAGACTCGCAAAGTGGTCGCACGCACCAAGGCACAGCGTCAGGCTCAGCGAGATGAACTGGATGCCAGGCGCCCGTCGGAGCTCGTCCACTGGCGCGATCATGGTCGAGACGCGGCGGTCTTTCGTGCTGCCTTCATGCGCTCACGAAAAGCGCTGGACCGATAGCGAGACAAGAAGCGGTCGGCGGCTTGATCCGCGTCGGCGCGCCGGCCTACGCCGTACAAAGCCATCACTTCGATGTATTGACGCTCCTCCTCGAGATATCCCTGGCGCGGCGCCCGCGACAGCTCGGCCACGATCGCGAGCGACTGTGCAGGATCGCTCGCCAGCAGTTCGTCTGCGCGCGCCAGCGCACGCGCTTCGCGCAGCGGCTCGCGATCGTTCCCAGCGCCGGGCGTAGCCCGCATCGTCT